>NZ_JBHTYI010000039.1:0-35494 GCF_043656335.1 Peribacillus sp. NPDC056705
CGCTCGACTTGCATGTATTAGGCACGCCGCCAGCGTTCGTCCTGAGCCAGGATCAAACTCTCCGAAGAAATGTTTGACTTGCTCATTTGCTTTTTGATAGTGTGTGCTCACTTAAAATTTAACGTTGGCGCTTTGTTTTGTTCAGTTTTCAAAGAGCAATTTTTGTTGTCGTTTCTCTCAGAAGCGACCTCTATAATGTAACACATTCTGTCACGTTTCGTCAACAACTTTTTTTAAAAATGTTTTTCCAACTTGTTAGTTGTTTAAGTTGTTGTCTTAGCGACAAGAAATAATATACCATGTACTAAAAGTGTTTGCAATACGTTTTATAAAACTTTTTCAAAAAAAAACATTTTCACCTGTTCCCTTCTATATATTCTTTACATCATCATCACACCCACCCTGTTTCCCGACCAAGCTCATGTATTATGAATAAACGAAGCATATTTCAATAGAAACACAAATAGACATATATAGATATCTTTTTTCCATGAGGTGAAGCAATGAATCTCTCATTAATCGGATTACTCATTTCTTACTGTATGGCCCTTTATTTATTCAGTACCGCTTTTTATGAAGCCATCAAGTTCAGCAGGGAAAAAGGCAAAGTGAATGGTACGACGTTTTTATTCAGCTTTACTTTTGGATTGATTTTCACACGGATCACCTATTTGTTTCACCCCTATTAAATAAAAGCAGTAAGTCGGGAGACTTACTGCTTTTATACGGAAACTTGCGCCTCTTTATTTACCTTGCTTTTCTTTTCATCCTTTAAGAACATCATCAAACCACCCAATATGATGGTACCTCCAAGTACCTGCGTCCAGAGTATCGGTTCATCCAATATGAAATAAGCCAGAATTGTCGCTCCCACCGGTTCAAGTAAAATTCCCATTGAAAGCGTCGAAGTGCTTAACCACTTTAGTGACCAATTGAATAAAGAATGCCCTAATAGAGTCGGGAAAATCGCAAGCAGAACGAAATTGATCCAATCGGTAGCAGGATAAGGCGCCAATGCCTCTCCTTTGAAGATCACATAGAAAAACAATGCGACAGCGCTGATTGCATACACGACAAAAGTATATGTTATAGAAGAGATGCGTTTTCGAACATTTTGACCAAACAGTAAATAACCGGTTACCAGCGCACATGCGATAAGCGAAAGTATATCTCCCCAAAGCGCCATGCCGCTGATTCTCAAATCACCCCAGCTAATGACAAGGCTGCCTGCTATCGCAATGACGCCGCTCAATATCGCCTTCATCGAAAACCTTTCTTTAAAAAACAGGTAGGCTCCGGCAAAAGCGAATAAAGGCTGGAGTGTGACAAGCACAGTTGAACTCGCGACAGATGTGTAATTAAGCGATTCAAACCATAATATAAAATGAAAAGCCAAAAACACGCCTGCCGCAATCGAATACAGCCAATCCATTTTTTTAATGAATTTAAGTTCATGACGGTATTTCACCAAGAAAACCGGCAACATTAGAAGCACAGTAAATAATAAACGGTAAAAGGCGATAACACCCGATGGAGCTGTCGCCAATTTAACAAGGATGGCCGAAAACGATACGGATGCCACACCGATCGCTAACGCTACATAAGGATTCAATTTTGGCATTTACTTAAATTCCTCCTTTCAACGGAATTACGTTTCATTGAACTCTATTCTACTATGTTAAAATTATTAGGGTAGTCTTTTTTAGAAAACGGGTATATGGCAACAGATGATCTTATTATTCGATAATAATTCGGAAGTGGTGAAACAAAATGGAATGGACATTCGACCCTCAATCGGAACTGCAAATCCTTATTAAATTGGGGATTTCAGCTCTCCTTGGACTAATTATCGGACTAGAGCGAGAAATGAAACGAAAACCCGTTGGATTAAAAACAAGCCTGGTCATTTCAATCGTCAGCTGTTTATTAACGATCGTTTCCATGGAATCCGCTTATAAGTTCCCGGGGAGCGACGACGTAAATATCACAATGGACCCCTTGCGTCTGGCGGCTCAGATCGTTTCCGGGGTCGGCTTTATCGGTGCAGGCGTCATTCTCCGGAGGGACAACAACAGCATATCCGGATTAACGACAGCCGCCATCATCTGGGGAGCGGCGGGAATCGGAATCGCCGTTGGAGCAGGATTCTTTGTCGAAGCAATAGCCGGCGTCATCCTATTGATCATTAGTGTCGAATTGGTGCCCGCAATCGTCACCTGGCTCGGACCGATGAAGTTACGGCAAAAAGAAATTCTTCTGCAGCTGGTCGTACAAAATAAAGATGACATTGCCATCGTACTGAAAAAAATCAAAGACGAAAAAATATTCATCAAAAACCTTAGAATCAAAGATGTGGCAAATGACAACCACCTTTTGACACTTAAAGTTCTGGTCGATCATAAAATCAGGACATCTGAAGTGTATTACACCGTCTCCAATCTTAAGGAGATTAAAAGGGTTGAGATCGAAAATACAGGATAAAGATAAAAGGGGTTCGGAATTAAATATTCCGAACCCCTTTGAATTTCCCTCAATATTAAGAGATCGAGCCTCAACGATTCCGCTATGTTAGACCATTCCCCCAATTGGGCATCCTCTTAAATTAATGGCTATTTATCATTTTTGCAAAAATCTCATATTTAATATTGACTTTTCACCAAAATCCGATACAATAATTATTGTACCTCAATTCGGGGCATTAGCTCAGCTGGGAGAGCGCTACGCTGGCAGCGTAGAGGTCAGCGGTTCGATCCCGCTATGCTCCATATCCGAAAACCCTTGCGTAGCAAGGGTTTTTTTCTATTTATCTAATCCTGCCCTTTGATTACTGTGTCTCAATCTGAGATGACCTTCACATATATCCCCTTGAACAACACGGATTTTAGGTACATCGACTAATTTAATTCATTCATTTAAAGTTCTGCTCACATTGGCTGGATCATCAGGAGTTCCATGCTGAGTGCAAGCCACTAAATACGTGATTTTGATAAATATCCCCTAATCTAAGTTTCTCTTTTGAAACGGTTCATTCACCCTTTCAGCATCCTTCCCAGATAAATTAATGGTTCGTAAACCCGACTTGGTTTTAGCCCCATTTATTATTGTCCTTCCGTCATGACTTAACGTTTGTCTACTAGTTATTCCCCCTTTCACTAAGTCAGCATCTTTCGCGTAGTCCGGGTATTTCACCTTGTCGCATCCCCGGAGTTCATGCCAGGAGAAAGATGATTATAATTGATTCCTTTTTTATTTGCTTTTGACAGTTTGATTTTCGCTGCTACATTTTTAGAAACTAGTTCAAAATCGATCGCATGTTCAAGTGAATTTCTAACGCTCTCCACACGGGTTGACTATAATTGACAATGCATGGAGGGTTTGGTAGATTTCACAAAAAAAATAAAGGAACCAGTATCATCTGATTCCTTTAGCAATATTTCATGTAAGAAGCCATTTAGGTGTGTTTTTTACATGTATTAACAAACATATAAATTAACGTCCTACTTCGCTTTCACCTGAATGGGAACACTTCTACCGTTATCCCATTCCATCAAGATTCTTTGACTCAAAGTTATCAAGCAATGCACGCACTTCATCTGTTGACTCTGTGCTCATTAATTGATTTCTTAATTCACTTGCCCCTCGAAACCCGCGGACATATATCTTAAAAAAGCGATGAAGAGCCTTGAACGGACGTAGTCCTAATTTTGAATATTTATCATGGAGATCCAGATGCAACCTTAATAGATCAAGCAATTCCTTACTACTATGATCTTTCGGCTCCTTTTCAAAGGCAAATGGATTATTGAAAATACCGCGCCCAATCATAACTCCATCAATGCCGTATTGATGAGCGAGCTTTAAGCCAGTTTGACGGTCAGGGATATCCCCATTGATCGTCAATAGTGTATCTGGTGCCACCTTGTCACGAAGTTTCTTGATCTCCGGGATTAGTTCCCAATGAGCATCTACTTTGCTCATTTCCTTTCTTGTACGCAGATGAATGGATAGATTGACAATATCTTGTTTCAATATGTGTGTCAGCCAGTCGTGCCACTCGTCTACATCCGTGAAACCAAGCCTTGTCTTTACACTTACCGGCAATCCTCCTGCTTTTGCTGCTTGTATTAAATCGGCTGCAACTTCTGGACGACGGATAAGGCCGCTTCCCTTCCCATTCTGTGTCACATTAGGTACAGGACAGCCCATATTGATATCGACACCCCGATAGCCTAGTTTCGCCATACCAATACTCATTTGCCGAAAGTGTTCGGGCTTATCCCCCCATATGTGGGCTACAATTGGTTGTTCATCCTCTGTAAAAGTCAAACGTCCACGCACACTTTGTTGCCCCTCTGGGTGACAATAACTCTCCGTGTTTGTAAACTCTGTAAAAAACACATCAGGTCTGGCTGCTTCACTCACTACATGGCGAAAAACAACATCCGTCACATCTTCCATTGGTGCCAGTATAAAAAAAGGCCGTGGTAAATCACGCCAAAAATTATCTATCATGCTCAAATCCAAATCCTCTCATTATGGAATACCAGGCCAACCCCTTATCCCAAAATTAAAAAGCAAAATGTCCCTGCTTCTTTTACACTTATACCATGCTTAATCACTTTTTATCAAACTGATCGGATATGTTTATTTCCCGAAATCGGGTTTTATTTTAACTTCACACTCTTTTCACAAAATATCTCCAACTAAAACCCAACCCATCAACCAGCATTCCACTGTTCAAGTTAAAATAAAGATTTGCCAAAATAACTAAGAATACACTCGGAAGAAAACTGGAATTACAAGGGTTTACAGTAAAAAGACCCCGAAATCGCAAAAGTACTTTTCAACGAAATCAGGGTAGAACTGGCAAATGTTTATTTAAACTAGCAAAGGCATTTTTTAATTAGACATCTTCCATTCCAAATCCGTCACGACTTCAACATGCGTGGAGTGTAATTGACAACACACGAGATGTTGGTGGGTTTTTCACCTTCTTTTTTGATGAGTTCTTTTAAAGCAGAATCTCCGATTTTATCATTACTTTCTTCCTGTTCACGAATTATTTTTGACTCTTGAATGATTAGTTAGTTGACCATTTTTTCAAAAATTTTAAAGTAAAGGGAAGTGGCGCTCAAATTTCGGAACCCCTTATTATATAGAATAAAGCAATCTATGATGGAATTTATTCCAAGATAGACTGCTTTATAAAAGTCATTTTATTGAATGATGGATTAACGCTCTATTCTTCTAAACTTGCTTTTATTCCTTTAATATTCATAACTTTATCAATTTCATTTTTATCTTCGGTCAGAATATAGCATTCCTGTTCATGGCTATTCGTTGCCAACCATTCTTTTCCGTTTTTGAAAAATGATAAATCCTCTGGTAATTGAGGATATTCCCAGTCATATAAGGAGTTTGTCGCATCCAATATAATGGCTTTGGTCCATTCGGATTCTTCTTTTACTTCTATAAGGGAACTGTCTAATTGTTTCAAAAAATCCTTAAACTTATCTAAAGGACCCATGTCTTTTCTAATCACCAGGTGAAATCTATCACATGTTTCAAAAGCAAGGTTGATTAAATCTGTATATACTTTCTTTTGAGGTTTTTTTTGTAAGTCTAATCATTTTTTTACGTCTCCTTATCATTGCAATGATTAACTAACTTACAATCCTTCAGGACAATCTATGAAAAAAGGTGCGATAAGCTGTCCTAGCCTTCGTATTCCCTCTATTATTTCTTCCTCATTGGCATAACTGAACGAGAGCCGGAGAAACTCGGTTCCATCGTTTTGATCCAAGAAAAAGTATTTCCCTGGAACATATGAAACACCCTCAGCCAGTGCCTGTGATAATAGATCCGACGTATCAACACCCGGAACTCTCATCCATACAAAGTAACCGCCATCTGGAACATACCAGGAAACAAATTCTGGAAGAAATTGTTTCATCGCACGGATTAACGCAGTACATTTAGAACGATACACATCTTTTAGAAGGTCGAGCCGTTTCTCAAAATCGGTGTTTTCTAAGTATGCAGCCATTGCACTTTGAGCAAATGGATGGTCCAAATCTTTTTTAAACCACTCTAAAGCCTTAATGAATTCACTTTCCCCTGCTATCCATCCAATCCGCATTCCTGGTGCAACAACCTTGGATAAAGACCCAACTTGGAGGACTCGCCCGCATTTATCCATAGATTTTATTGGCACCGGATTTTTATCAAAGGATAGTTCTCCGTATGCATCATCCTCTATAATGAGGAAATCAAACTCGATGGAAAGCTCCACTAAATGCTTCCGGCGCTCCATTGTCATAGTCGTCCCTGTAGGATTTTGAAAGGTTGGGATTGTATATAGAAAACGCGGGAGGGGTAGACCTGTACGTTTCCTTTCATCCAGTATTTCTTTTAATCGGTACGTTTGGAGTCCCTGTTCATCTATGGGTATACTAATAATCTGCTTCGTATAGTTTTGAAAAATCTCTAAAGCCTCCATATAGGTGGGAGACTCTACCGCTACGGCCGCTTTATCATCAAGAAGGACGCGGGCAATAAGATCGATCCCCTGGCAAGCTCCTGATGTAATCAAAAGCTGATCTTCCACAATGGAAATTCCACGCTCTCCCAATCTTTTTTGGATTTGATGCTTTAGTCTTGCAATTCTTGGACTTCCGATATAATGGAGCGGCAAATCCTGCTCCTCATCAAGAAGTCTGGCTACAGCTACCTTGAGCTCCTCAGCAGGAACGAGAGCAGGATCAGGATAGCCTGAACTCAAGCGAATGCAACCTTCTGGCAAATTTGGCATCCATGCACCGGGCGGATCATTCTTAAGTGCCGCTTTAATGTTCTCAGGAAAAAAAGATTCAACATTCACTTCAACCATACACCTTTCCGTCAATCAAACCTGATTGATTCTCGCAATTTTTGAAGATAGCTGCTTATTTCATGATACACGCTGATAGTCATCAAGAGACAACAATGCCTCTTTATCTTTTGCAAATTCCGGAGTCTCTTTTACACAGAACTCTTTTGGCCGCTCCAATGGAATGATGAAAGAACCTAAAAAAATAAAGAAAGGCAGATCGTCCGCCCTTCTTCACTTTTTATGCAACTCATTCCATTTCTTAACCAAACGCTTCGGTGCCGCGCGTAAATAGGCTTCTTTAATAGATAGGTCAATTCATCCCAGTCTTCCTTATCCGGATTTTGAATAGAAACCCAACCGTGATGTCCTATATATGGGGTTTTGAAAAAATTCTCGTTCTGCAGCAATAATTCTTGAGTTTCTCGATCTGACTTGAACGACAAGCGGAATCCTTTCTCGCTTCACCTGAAATCACGAAGGATTTTCCATTGATTTTAAAAGTATTGTGGCCGAAGCCGTCAATATGTTCAACAGCTTCAGGTAGTGCAAGGCAGATATTGCGTAAAATTTCAAGCATGGCTGCCGTGTCTTGTGATTTCATGTTTTAATTCACCTATTATCCACTCTATTTTGCGTTTACATCAGGTTGATGAATTCCGAATATATTGCCTTCGGTATCCATATAGTAGCCTTGCCAAGCCATACCAGGCAGGGCATATTTGGGCATTGCGACGTTACCGCCATTCTCAATGATTTTAGCTTCCGTTAAATCGTAATCTTCCACGCCCATTGTACAAGCAAATCCATTTAATGCTTGGTTTGTTTCCGGCGGAGCACTTTGACGCTGCATCAAAGCACCGTTGATCCCAAGTTCTTTCTCATCGCCAGTTACCGCTCCAAAGTAAGGCATGCCTGCATACTCACTCCAATCTTGAAATGACCATCCAAATACCTCTCCATAAAACTTCTTTGCCCGTTCCATGTCATTCACATGAATCTCGAAATGAACTAATCTTCCCATGATTCCCTCCTAAGTAACATATGAATTAACCATTCACTTACCTTATCCAGTCTGTTAGCTTACACATACTATTATAATTGAAATGGAAATAAATTCAAAGAACTTGGAGCTTCATCATACAATTTGTTAAAGCTGGTTTGTTCCGACCAACCGTTTGCATGCCTAATTTTTGCGAAACTATGTGTATATTTTTGTGAAAGTTGGACTAGACTGCTAGTAAATGATTCTAGGAGGTTATCAAATGTTTAGATTCGGAAAGAGCAAGCTGCGGAGCAAGGTCGGTAAATTAATCGATAAGCACGGATATACACAAGAGGAGTTTGTCAGTGCGTCAGGAATCTCACGTAATACGATAAGCAGAGTTTGCAGCGATCCTAAGTATGTACCGTCAGCCGGGGTTTTAAAGAAAATCATGAAGGCGGTTCGAAGCATAGATGCTGGCGCAAAGGCAGATGACTACTTTGATTTGTAAACAAAAAGGGCCCTAGCGTAATGGCCGGGGCTAAATGCATTTGTTCAATCCTTGTTCATGCCCCATAAACCATACTTTCCTTTCGCTCGAATAAAGTCATCCAGCAGCCGAATGTCCTTAACTTCCCAAGCGAACCTTCCCACTTTGAAGTCCCTTCCAATATTGCCTGCGTTCCGTTATTTTCAATTACATACACCCATGATCATACAAGTTCGAAGGTTAGTCCTTTGAATATCCTTTCTTATCCAGCAACAACTGGATTGCCAGTGGGCCACGGTACGATAATTCGTTCTCCATGACCTTGTTTCGTATTTGACCTCCCCCAGAACAAAATGATTCGCCCAAGGCTGGGTTCTGAATCTAAAAAATAAACCCCCACTTCCATTAGGAGCGGGGGTTTTTCCGATGATATGTATATATCTTGCGGTTCTTTTGTCCCTTTTAGAAAAACCCTGCAGGGATTGTCTAAAAGGGACAAAAGGTTATATATTCCTATTAAGCTATTTTCGATTAACCATTTTCTTTATGAACTGAACCACAGGTGACACAATCGATTCATGTACATTCGTAAGGGCATAGCCGATCAGACCCATTATTACCAGGGCCAAGATTAATCCTATTATCAATCCTGATGTTTCTCTAAGTTCTTCAAGTACAGCATCCATCATTCCTTAACCTCCCCGGCTTGCCGATGCGACTTAATTATGGTTTTACATCTATTTTACTTTAGTCATTTATCGTTTTTTCTTGGGCCTTGCCCATTCATTTAAATAAGGTTCATTATAACGCATTGGATGATTATGGTCGAGATGCCACTTTTTTAAACGTTTTTATTGATGTCATTCACATCATTGCTTACTAATAAAGGCTCTACCTCTAGCGTTTCTCTTTAAGTTTAAATATAAACCCTCGTTTCATCCGAACATACAAGAAACAATGTAAACCTTTTCATTTGTCCAAAACCGACAAACAAATGACAGAATTATTGTTTTTTTAGAACATTGAGAATATTGTCGAAAAACCGTAAGCTTAATTTATTGAAATACATCTTCTTAGGGGGTGCGCTTTATATGGAAGCCATTACAAGGGACTTTTTCTTGTTTTTATCTAAAAATAATCTGCTTAATAATATTGCTAAAAAAAGCGGAGGAAATTTCGCTGCTGGAAAGATCATTGGGGGAACTGATTTCCAAAGTTCCATTAAATTCATTAAACAACTTAACAATAGCGGCTTGTCTGTTACAGTAGACCACCTTGGGGAATTCGTTGATTCTAAGGAAGTGACTCAAGAACGGACGGCGGAATGCATCGAAACCATCGAAATGATCAGCAGGGAAAAACTTGATTCACAGGTTTCTCTGAAGATGACTTCTTTGGGACTTGATATCGATCATAAACTCGTGATCGAGAATATGACGAAAATTCTTGATACAGCCGAAAAACATAAAGTCATGGTCACGATCGATATGGAAGATGAAGTTCGCTGTCAGGCAACTATCGATATCTTTAGACAGTTCAAAGAAAAATACAGCTGCATAAGTACTGTTCTACAAGCATATTTATTCCGCACAGAGAAAGATTTGGAGGACCTTGGCCAATATAAGCCATTCCTGCGTCTCGTAAAGGGTGCCTACAAGGAATCTGCCGAGGTAGCTTTTCCCGAAAAGTATGATGTAGACGAAAACTATAAAAAGTTGATTAAGCAAAGTCTTCTTAACGGAAATTATACGGCCATTGCCTCACATGATGACAAAATCATCGAATATACAAAAGAGCTGGCTAAGAAGTTCGACATCCCGAATACACAATTCGAATTTCAAATGCTTTATGGCATGAGAAATAAAACTCAATACGAATTGGTCAAGCAAGGTTACAAAATGCGCGTCTATGTACCATATGGTCTGGATTGGTATGGATACTTCATGAGAAGGCTTGCAGAACGGCCATCCAATATTGCCTTTGCCTTCAAAGGGATGGTCAGAAGCTAAATATACATTCAACATTATTAATGGCTACAAAAAATCTATTAAAAGGTGTGATTATCAATGATTTCATATAAACACGAACCATTTGTCGATTTTACAAACGAGGAAAACAAAAAAGCATATCAGGAAGCACTTCAAACTGTTGAAGGCTACTTAGGGCAAGACTACCCTCTTTATATTGGGGCAGAGAAAGTGACGACTGATGAGAAAATCGTTTCATATAACCCTGCAGATAAGCAAGAGGTCATCGGCCGAGTATCGAAAGCGAATAGGGATCTTGCTGAAAAAGCCATGCAGGAAGCTGTTACCGCTTTTGAAAGCTGGAAAAAAGTGAAGCCGGAAATCCGTGCTGACGTTTTGTTCAAAGCAGCTGCCATCATTCGCAGACGCAAGCATGAGTTCTCTGCGTTATTGACGAAAGAAGCGGGAAAACCTTGGAATGAGGCTGATGCGGATACAGCGGAAGCGATCGATTTCCTTGAATTCTATGCACGCCAAATGCTGACGCTTAAAGATGGTGTGCCAGTTCAAAGCCGTCCGGGCGAATTCAACCGCTATGATTACATTCCATTAGGGGTAGGCATCATCATTTCTCCTTGGAACTTCCCATTTGCGATCATGGCAGGTACAGCTGTTGCCGCTATCGTTACTGGTAACACAATTCTATTGAAACCAGCTTCTACTACTCCTATCGTTGCTGCGAAATTCGTTGAAGTGATGCTTGAAGCCGGTCTTCCAGCAGGTGTATTGAATTTCGTTCCGGGAAGCGGAGCCGAGGTGGGCGACTACCTGGTTGATCATCCTAAAACACGTTTCATTTCCTTCACAGGTTCACGTGATGTAGGTCTGCGCATTTACAAACGTGCTTCTGAAGTGAATGAAGGACAAATTTGGCTGAAGCGTGTCATTGCTGAAATGGGCGGAAAAGATACGATCGTCGTCGACAAAGAGGCAGATCTTGAATTGGCTGCTCAATCAATCGTGAAATCTGCATTTGGCTTCTCGGGACAAAAATGTTCTGCATGCTCCCGTGCTGTCATCGTAGAAGACGTATACGATCAAGTATTAGATCGCGCTGTTGAATTAACAAAACAGCTAACAGTTGGAAATCCTGTAGAAAATCATTTCATGGGACCAGTTATCGATCAAGCTGCTTTTGACAAAATCATGAGCTATATTGAAATCGGGAACCAAGAAGGACGCATTCTGACAGGAGGAGAAGGAGATAGCTCTAAAGGCTACTTCGTTCAGCCGACAATCGTTGCTGATGTCGATCCGCAAGCCCGCTTGATGCAAGAAGAAATCTTCGGACCAGTCGTTGCCTTCACAAAAGCGAAGGACTTTAACGAAGCTCTTGAGATTGCCAATAACACTGAATATGGTTTGACTGGGGCTGTCATTACGACAAATCGCCTTAACATGGAAAAAGCGCGCGAAGAATTCCATGTAGGGAACTTGTATTTCAACCGCGGCTGCACTGGTGCAATCGTAGGTTACCAGCCATTCGGCGGGTTCAACATGTCAGGAACCGATTCCAAGGCAGGCGGACCGGACTACTTGCAGCTTCATATGCAAGCCAAAACAACATCCGAAACATTTTGATAAGATTCGATTAAGCAATTTGAAAATGCTTTGAAACACACTATGGTTATGTATCTCCCATTAAGGATACGGAAACCAAAATGAGGTTAAATGGAGGAAGTGACAAATAGGTTGCTTCCTCTTTTAAAACAAAAAATTACTTATTTCAACCTGAAGGGAGTCTTCAAATGATAGATTACTCATTAATAATTTCGATCAGCATTTATATGGCGGGCATGCTGCTAATCGGATATTTCGCCTACAAAAAGACCTCCAATCTAAATGATTACATGCTTGGCGACCGGGGTCTTGGACCTGCTGTCACTGCATTAAGCGCAGGCGCTGCCGATATGAGCGGCTGGCTTTTAATGGGGATGCCCGGCGCCATGTTCGCAACGGGACTCAGTTCCATCTGGATCGTAATCGGCCTGACGCTTGGTGCCTATGCGAACTGGCTGTATGTTGCACCAAGATTGAGAACCTATACGGAAGTAGCCAATAACTCCATTACGATCCCCGCTTTCCTGGAAAATCGTTTTGGTGAGGGCTCGCGGATCTTAAGGTTCATTTCAGCATTGGTTATCCTGGTATTCTTTACCTTTTACGTTTCTTCCGGAATGGTGTCCGGCGGAGTCTTATTCCAAAGTACATTTGGCCTTGATTACCATACAGGTCTATGGATCTTGACAGGCGTCACCGTTGCCTATACTTTATTCGGCGGATTCCTGGCAGTAAGCTGGACAGACTTTGTTCAAGGACTGATCATGGTCGTGGCCCTGGTTCTTGTACCGATCGTCACACTTTTCCATGTTGGCGGTTTCGGTCCTTCCATAGAAACACCACGTTCCATTGATCCTGCCCTATTGAATATTTTCACAGGGACGAGCTTTTTAGGCATCATCTCATTATTTGCATGGGGACTGGGTTACTTCGGACAGCCTCATATCATTGTCCGCTTTATGGCGATCAGTTCTGTTAAGGAAATAAAGAAAGCCCGTACTATCGGGATGAGCTGGATGATTTTCTCCACTATCGGTGCGATGCTGACTGGATTCATCGGAATCACGTATTATTCCCAAAACGGTCTCAAATTAGCTGACCCTGAAACGATTTTCATTGAGTTAGGGGAAATACTATTCCACCCATTCATTACTGGTTTCTTGATTTCAGCCATACTGGCAGCCGTCATGAGCACGATTTCTTCGCAGCTCTTGGTTACTGCCAGCTCTTTAACCGAAGATATATACAAAACCTTCTTCCGTCGTTCCGCATCGGATAAAGAACTTGTCTTCCTAGGCAGGCTTTCTGTACTGATCATTTCAATCATCGCGCTTATTCTCTCTTGGGAGAAAAATGACACGATTCTTGGACTTGTCGGGTACGCGTGGGCTGGATTTGGTTCTTCATTCGGTCCATTGGTCATACTAAGCCTTTGCTGGAAACGCATGACAAAGTGGGGGGCATTAGCAGGGATGGTCGTTGGTGCTGCTACTGTCATTATCTGGTCCATGTCAGGATTATCAGATACGCTTTATGAAATGATTCCTGGTTTTGGCGCAAGCTTGATTGCTATCATTGTGGTCAGTCTTCTTACAAAGAAGCCATCAAAAGAAGTAGAAACGGATTTCGAAGAATTCGAAAGAACATTAAAACAATAATAAATCCCCTAAAAGGAACGGTATTTTTTCATATACCGTTCCTTCTTTGTTCTTGCCCCTATACACATCATAACTTTAAAAGTATTATTATACTAAGTTGTCCTACACTTCAAAAAACTACAGGGGGCCATATATGTCATTAGAAAAAATCCTGACTCTCACAAACATCAACGATATAACGGATATGGTCAGCACTTATTTAAAAAAACCAGTCGTCATCGAAAATGAACAATTTTTATTGCTCGCATATAGTTCATATTATATCGAACACTTCGACCAAGCCAATCGGCAAACCATCTTCACAAAGCATTGGCCGATTCCAATTCTGGAGAAATTCATGGATGAGGGCATTGTCGAACAGCTTAAAACCGTGGAGCATCCATTCAGGGTGAAACAAATCGAGGAAATCGGATTAAATCCAAGAGTCGTTGTGAGCGCCGTTCACAAAGGACAGGTCCTCGGATTCATTTGGGTCCAAGAAACGGAAATGATGACTGATTCCGATTTGGAATTTTTACATGAAGTTTCCCATCATATCGGCAAGCTTCTTTATCAGAAAAAACAGATAAACATAAAAAAAGATGAAGAAAAAAATGAGTTTTATCAAAAGGTCATTGATGAAGTCTATCAAACTGAAAATCAAATAAAATGGGAAGCCGCCAATATGAGTCTTCTCATTCCGGAAACTTTCCTTGTCAATGTCTTTACCATCGCTCAATCCGATGCGGAACATTTCGATGAATTATCGGATACAGTCAGCCTATTCGCCAATGCATTGAATCATTTTACACATGTATTCACAAACCAACTGAAGATCATCGTCTTGATTGGAAGCAATGGAAAAGGGAAAGACCTGCTTACCGATAGTGCCAATGATTTAACGAACACCGTTCTTTCCCAATTCAATGACAAAAAGGTATTTCCGGGTATCGGAAATGAGTACTCTTCCATTCTTCAATTAAGAAAATCCTATCTCGAAGCCCTGGAAGTGATCAACGCAGCCAAGTTCATCGGTGAACCTGAACAGCTTCCCTTCCAATATAGCAAGCTTGGGATTTTCCGTTACCTCGAAATGATCTCCAACCATCATACTAAAACGAATTATATCAATACGGATCTAGAGATTCTTCAAAAGAAGGACCAGGAAAGCCAAACCAAACTCCTTCAAACACTGGAAATATATCTGTTTAACAATTGCCGGATCAAACCGACAGCTGAACAGCTATACATCCATACCAACACATTGAAATATAGATTGAATCAAATAACCGATCTCACCTCAATCGATTTTGATGACTTTCATTCTAGAATGCAACTATACATCGATTTACAGCTTATAAAGCAGAGATCTTAAAGAGGTCCCCGGTTTTTGGGTTTGGGAGATTCAATAAGCCAAGGAGAGAAGAAACGCGGCTAGGTCTGAAGTTTTCCTCTCTCTCTTGATCAAACTGCTCCATCACCCGAATTCATCCCTTCTTCGTATATATGGAATTCCCCGTTTGAACGCTTAATTCGACAAGTATCCCGTGATGCCTAATGTCCCAACATACTCCCCTGATATTTCAATAGGGATGGTGCTTCATTGTGAGTCATTTCCTTACGACGAAAAATGGCTCCAAGAGAAGCTTGATGCAATGTGCCGATTCTCGACTTATCGCTTGAACCAAGCACCATTCCGTCTTTATCCGTAATAAGTACATCATGGCCGATTACTTCACTGGTTATGTCCACAATTTCTTGAGCTAGTTTAGCTAACATATCATCCCCCCTGGTTATCGCAAAACTAAAAACCAGCTCTCAAATACCTTGAGCTGGTTTTTCATTTAAGCGCATTTTCCTTCAAGAAACGTTTTCCTTGCCGCCGGTGTATTCATGCTCCCAAAAATCTGCATTTTTTATGCCTAATGCTTTCGGATTGAAAACTGGATCGACCCCTGCCTTCTTTTGCTTTTCGTAATCCTTTAACGCTATAAGCGCCGGTTTAGCCAGAATCAAAATGGCAATGACATTGAGCCACACCATTATGCCCAAGCCAGCGTCCCCTAATGCCCAAGCTAGCTCTGCTGTACGCACGGATCCGTAAAAACTGGCCGCCAGAATGATGATCTTCAAGGCGAACATGGCCCATTTACCATTCCGGTTGCGTATTAAATAGGCGATATTGGTTTCGGCAATATAATAGTAGGCCATGATCGTCGTAAAGGCGAAGAAGAAAAGGGCTATTGCAACAAAGCCAGCACCAAAACCCGGTATTACACTATCGATTGCCGCTTGTGTATACCCTGGACCAGGTGTTACACCGCCCAAATTATTGACGATATATGAACCATTTTCCGCTTGTGTATTATACATGCCTGTAAATAAAATCATGAAGGCCGTAGCGGAACAAACGAACAATGTGTCGATATAAACCGAGAATGCTTGGACAAGACCCTGCTTTGCCGGGTGTGATACTTCAGCCGCTGCCGCAGGATGAGCGCCTGTCCCTTGGCCTGCCTCATTCGAATAAACGCCGCGTTTCACTCCCCAGGCAATCGCCATGCCAATGATTCCCCCAAATGCAGAATCCAACCCGAAGGCACTTCTGAATATCAAAGAGATGATTCCTGGTAATTCAGCTATATTCAATAGGACGATGACAACAGATAGCAATATATAACCTAGAGCCATGAAAGGCACGATCAAGGTTGCAGCATTAGCTATCCGTTTTACACCGCCAAATATAATGAAGCCCAGTAAAAGGACGATCGCCAATCCAGTGATCACCGGGTTGATGCCGAATGCATTTTCCACTCCGGCAGCAATCGAATTGGATTGAACACCTGGCATAAGGATAGCCATGGCAACAAGTGCTGCAAATGCAAAGAGTACAGCAAACCACTTCCACCCTATCCCTTTTTCAATATAATAAGCGGGGCCACCCCGATATTGTCCATCTTGTTTGACTTTATAAATTTGAGCTAAAGTGGATTCCACAAATGCACTGGCCGCTCCTATGAAGGCGATGGCCCACATCCAGAATACGGCACCGGGACCGCCAAAGGCGATAGCCGTGGCCACTCCTGCAATGTTACCTGTACCGACCCGTCCTGAAAGTGCTATGGATAAAGCTTGGAATGAGGAAACCCCCGCTTCCGAACTTTTACCTTGGAACATCAAAACGATCATTTCCTTAATGTGCCTCACTTGCAGAAAACGGGTTAAAATCGAAAATAATAAACCCACTCCCAATAAAATATAAATGACTGGCGTACTCCATAATACTCCATTTAAAGCCGTAATAAAATCTGACAATCAAGCTCCCCCTTTTTATATTTTGAAAATTCTAACTTATCTAATGATTATATTTCATCTGGATAATTTAAACAATAGTTTCCGCGTCACAAAACCTGACACAACAGGCTAGATTTACCTTCTAGAAATGAAAAAACGCCAGCGATGCCGCCGGCGTCTTGTTTTTGCATATAGGTCAAGATACTCTAATCGCACCCGATATTTCCTGTTCCAATTGATTGGTTCTCTCCATTTTTGTTGATTCCGTCCATCCAAAATATCCAGCCATATAATCGATCACTGCATGTTTATGCTTTTGGACTAAATCAATATCGAATAATAGCGTCCCCGTCCTACGGAAGAAGAAATCCACTGGGGTTGCGGCCATTTCATGATCTAGTGCGTATTTCAGCTGTACGAACAATTTCTTTGGAAGGCCACTGCTTGCTCCTCCGTCTCCTTCGCCTTTCGCGATATTGAATATCACAGGTGCGTTGGACCCGTACATGGCCAATATCTCTTCGGTATCCTTAACTGCGAGTCCCGAGTCAATTCCCATTTGAATATGTTGCTTGATATAATCGGGAAAGTTTCTTGATCCCCCGACATCCCCTCCAGAAACCGGCATTCCTTTAGTGCTGCTGGCTGGGTAAGTTTTATTGGATTGCTGGGCAAGCTTCCCTGCCAAAAGGTCGACCGTCGTTTTGGCCATTTTGCGATAACCGGTCAATTTCCCTCCAGCAATCGTGATAAGGTCCGAATCGGACTCCCAAATTTCATCCTTCCTTGATATTTCAGAAGGATCTTTCCCTTCTTCAAGAATCAACGGCCTCACTCCAGCCCAGCTTGATTCAATATCGTCACCCGTAATGTTCACTTCTGGAAACATATAATGTATCGACTTTAATAAATAGGCACGATCTTCGGACGTAACGGTCGGCACTGCAGGATCACCATCATAAAAAGTGTCCGTAGTCCCTACATAAGCCTTACCGGCTCTCGGGATGGCAAAAATCATCCTGCCATCAGGCGTATCAAAATAAAGCGCCTGCTTCAACGGGAATTTCGATTGATCGATGACCACATGAACACCCTTGGATAACTTCAGCGTTTTCCCTTTTTTCGATTGGTCCTTTTCACGAATGGAATCGACCCATGGACCTGCTGCATTAATAACTTTGTCTGCGTATATTTCATAAGAATCACCTGATAGTGAATCGGCAACTTGGACGCCGTTCACCTTGCCATTGTCATATAACAATTTTTCCACTTTTGTATAATTTATCGGTGTTGCACCTTTATCGACAGCCGCCTTCATCACTTCGATCGTCAGACGTGCATCATCTGTCCGGTATTCAACATAATAGCCTCCGCCCTTCAGCCCCTCTTTCTTAACGAGCGGCTCCCGCTTTAGCGTTTCCTCCGCCGAAAGCATTTTCCTGCGTTCAGCTTTTTTAACCCCCGCAAGGAAATCATATACCCGAAGGCCAATGGAAGTACTGAATTTCCCGAAGGTGCCACCTTTGTGCATTGGTAACAGCATCCATTCCGGTGTGGTAACATGCGGTCCATTTTCATAAACGATTTCCCGCTCTTTACCAACCTCGGCAACCATTTTTATTTCAAATTGCTTTAAATACCGCAATCCGCCATGAACAAGTTTTGTCGAACGGCTTGAAGTACCTGCTGCAAAGTCCTGCATTTCAACCAAAGCCACTTTCATTCCACGGGTCGTTGCATCCAGGGCGATCCCTGCACCGGTAATTCCCCCGCCAATGACAACCACATCATATTTCTCTTTTTTCAGAAGTTCGATCGTTTCTTCCCGATATATATTTGAAAACCTCATGCCTGACTCCTCCTTTAAGTATTGCATTCTACTTTTACGTGAATTCTGCGTTTACTCGTGAATTCGTGCGTTTTACTCGTGAATTCGTGCAGTTTACTCGTGAATTCACACGGTTTACTCGTGAATTCGCGCTTTACTCGTGAATTTGCTCGGTTTACTCGTGAATTCTGCACTTTTACTCGTGAATTCACACGGTTTACTCGTGAATTCTGCACTTTTACTCGTGAATTCACACGGTTTACTCGTGAATTCTGCACTTTTACTCGTGAATTCTGCACTTTTACTCGTGAGTTCACGCTATTTACTCGTGAGTTCGGTCATTCTATTCAATTGGTTCATTTGTTCGCATAGTTTATATAGATATTAATATCCCTAATCTGCCATTGAAAACAAAAAAGAGACCATAAATGACATTATCGAATTAACGATAACGCATTCATGGTCTCTCCTGTTCTCCGGCCGAGTTATTAACTTGATTTCATTATAGCATACTCCAGCTCGTTTGAGAAAGAATACACCTCGTTTTTTATTTAAATGCCATAGCGGCATGTACAGCTTTTTTCCAGCCTTCATATAATTTTTCACTATCTTGCTCTTCCATGGAGTGTTTAAAGGTTTTGTCTACTGCCCATTGCCGGGAGATTTCTTCTTGATCCTTCCAATACCCGACAGCAAGGCCAGCTAAGTATGCAGCACCTAATGCTGTAGTTTCGTTTATGGTCGGCCTCTCGACGGGCACCCGTAATAAGTCGCTTTGGAATTGCATCAGGAAGTCATTCTTGACTGCCCCGCCATCCACTCTTAATGTCTGGAGCTCGATTCCTGAATCCGCCTCCATTGCATCAAGGACATCCTTCGTTTGATATGCCAATGATTCAAGTGTGGCACGAATGAAATGTTCTTTGGATGTGCCGCGCGTCAAACCAAAAACGGCTCCCCGCACTTCGCTGTCCCAATATGGGGTTCCAAGTCCTACAAAAGCCGGTACCACATATACTCCATCCGTACTTTCCACCCGTTTTGCATAGGCTTCACTATCCTTGGCATCATGAAGCATCCGCAGGCCATCGCGCAGCCATTGGATTGCGGAGCCCGCTACGAATATGCTGCCTTCCAATGCATATTCGACCTTTCCATTCAGTCCCCAGGCAAGTGTCGTCAATAGTCCGTGTTCGGAACTGACAGCCTTGGCTCCTGTATTCATGAGCATGAAACAGCCTGTTCCATACGTATTTTTAGCCATTCCTTCATTAAAGCAGGCTTGGCCGAATAATGCTGCCTGCTGATCACCGGCTGCCCCGGCGATCGGAATCGATTGGCCGAAGAAATGATATTCGATCGTACGTGCATATTCTTCAGAGGAAGGCCTTACTTCCGGCAGCATCGATTTTGGTACAGTCAATATCTCGAGCAGTTCTTCATCCCATTTCAGTTCATGGATATTGTACATCAATGTCCGGGATGCATTGGAATAGTCCGTTACATGAGCCTTTCCTCCTGATAGCTTCCAGATCAGCCAAGTATCGATGGTACCGAATAACAGCTTGCCTTCATCCGCCTTTTGCCGGGCCCCTTCGACATTATCGAGGATCCATTTCACTTTCGTTCCGGAAAAATAAGCATCTATCAACAATCCCGTTTTATCCCGGAATAGATCATTAAGTCCCTTTTCCTTCAAATCATCACAGATTTCACTTGTTTGCCTGGACTGCCATACAATCGCATTATAGACAGGGGTACCTGTTTCCTTATCCCAAACGACTGCCGTTTCACGCTGATTGGTGATCCCGATCCCGGCAATTTGCTCTGGCTTTACACCGGATTCAGATAGTACTCCGGCAATGACTGCCAGGATCGATCCCCAAATCTCATTGGCGTTATGCTCGACCCAGCCTGGTTTTGGGAAATGCTGCGTGAATTCCTTTTGGGAGGAATGGACGATTTCCCCCTTTTCGTTAAATAAAATCGCCCGCGAACTCGTTGTTCCTTGATCTAATGATAAAATGTATTTTTCCATTGTGTATGCCCCTCCTTTTAATTAACTGGCAATATTTCTGCTTTCCATTTCATGTGACTGTTTTTTACCAAATGCATAGGCTAATATCAATAGTACCAGGCTTGTACCCAAAACAGACCAAAATCCTGCTGTTATTTCTCCCATAAAGAACGCTTTATAACAAACGGCACCAAGTGAACCCCCAATAATCGGTCCAACGACCGGAATCCATGAATAGCCCCAATTCGAATTGCCCTTGCCCGGTATCGGCAGCAAAAAGTGAGCGATGCGCGGCCCCAGATCGCGGGCCGGGTTAATCGCGTATCCTGTCGTTCCGCCAAGTGACATCCCGATCACGACAATCAATAACCCGACAGCGAATGGGTTTAGACCCTCCGTAAAATGATTGGCACCTATAAATAATAAACCAAGAATAAGGATGAAAGTTCCAATCATCTCACTTAATAGATTTGAAAATGTGTGCGGGATTGCAGGAGATGTCGCGAACACACCAAGCTTCGCTCCTGGATCATCCGTAGCTTTCCAGTGTGGCAAATAGTGCAGGAATACTAGAGTTGCTCCAAGGATTGCGCCAATCATTTGGGCAACGATGTAACCAGGCACATCACTCCAAGGAAATTCCCCAATAATGGCAAACCCCACTGTGACTGCCGGGTTTAAATGCGCCCCGCTTATGGAGCCCACTGCAAAAACACCCATGGTAACAGCCAATCCCCACGCAATCGTGATAACGATCCAGCCGGCATCTTTTGCATAGGATCCCTTTAAGGATGAACCAGCCCCAATGCCTGCTCCGAATAAAACCAATATCATCGTACCTAACACTTCTCCCCAAAATGGAGTCATGAATAAAACCCCTCCCCTGATAATTTTTTAAACCTTGCCAACAAATAAAGGAGATTCACAGCAGAACTATCCTCATAATATAAATTATGAATAGATCTGTTGTGAATCTCCTAGTCTCCGTCACATCTATTAACTTGTACTGTAAAATATACTTGTTTATGAAAACGCTGTCAATAATTTGTGAGGAATTTATCTATTTTTCTGTATTTTTTTTCAATTTCCCCTATTAAACGATATCCCATAATTCAGTTTTGGAAGTGGTGATTGACGATGCTCCAGCATCGAGGGCATTCAGGACTTCATCCGAAGTACGAATGAGGCCGCCTGCAAAAATCGGTGTCTGCAATCGTTCCTTCACTTCTTTTATCATCCATGGCATGGCGCCCGGCAATACTTCGATATAATCCGGCTTGGTTTTCTGCACCAGCTTATAACTTTTCTCAAGCGCATGTGAATCTATTAAAAAGATTCGCTGGATGGCAATGACCCCCTTTTGCTTCGCCTTCAATATAACGTTTGATTTAGTCGAAATCAGCCCATATGGATTATATTCCTGACAAATGAATTCTGTCGCGTACTCATCACTTCTTATGCCATGGATCAAATCGACATGGTATATCATTTTCTTATTATGCTGCTTTGCCATCATACTTACGTTTTTCAATTGTGATATATGCAAATCAAGAAACACACCTATTTCATAGGAACTCTCTAAAAATCTTTCGAAATCCTTCATGCTTGCTGAAGCAGGCAAAATCTTCTGATCCATCATTATCCTCCTCATTCCCAGAAAAACTCAAAACTTCAAGTCATTTAGTATATTTTAAAGAGCTTGATTTATCAAACACATTTTTTATGACCCATATCACCATAACACTATCATACCTGGCACTCCCTTTATAGTTTTCGGCTAAGGATGTATGTAAACTCGATCATAAAGTAAGTTTCATTTTCAATGCACCTTGGACGAGTTCATACGATTTAATTGTGCCAACGGGAATTTTTCTCACGATGTTCCAGGCATTAACATTCATTTTGATCGTTCTTTTTTCAAATTCAAAAAATGGCGGTCTGTTAAATATCCTTTGGTTGATGAATTTCCTGTCAATTGGTTCCATTTCCACTAATTCAAATAAAATCGTTCTTTTTTCCACAGAAACCGGTTTTAATGTAATCCGGAAAGCTACGTTTTTCTTAAACATCATTTTTTTCACTTCCGTCGTTCCGGAAAGCACGATATGTTTTGGCGTAATCTCGACTTTAATATCCTGACCATCTGATTTCCTTCTTATGATTTTCTCTATCATGGCTTCAGTTAAAGTTATCGTTATGCCATTTTTGAATGGACTGAATGTACTCATCCTTGCATTCCCCCCCTGCCGCTCATATGAATCTTCGGTTATAGCATATGCCGGGTTCCCTGATGTAGTAACACATATCAATAATCGGTATATTCAAAATCTTCCACCTTCAACCCTTGACCTTTATAAAAACTACCTGTATAGTCATAATTAATTTAATAGACAACTCTTATCCAGAGAGGTGGAGGGACTGGCCCTTTGATGCCTCAGCAACAGACTGATCATGTACTGTGCTAATTCCAGAAGTGTAAAAACTTGAAGATAAGAAGAGTGTATAGCTTGGTTGCCAACACCTCTTCTTATTTTTAAGAAGAGGTTTTTTATTTTTGGCTCTTTTCGTAAAGATTGTTGTTTTTAAAATGAAACGATTTAAGGTTGATCGGAGCGGAAGTGCGAGACTCCTGCGGGAGCAGCGGGACAGGTGAGACCCGCGGAAAGCGGGCATCTGGAGGGGAAATCAACCACACCTCACTACTTGGTAAATAGCAACAAAGTATGCGAAAACAGCCTTATTTTTAAAAGGAAAGAAGGAATGCAACATGTCCATCACATTAACGAAAGCACCATTCAGGGCCGATCACGTCGGAAGTTTATTAAGACCAGAACGTTTACATGTTGCCAGAAAGCAATTTAAGGAAGGTACCATTTCAGCAGAGCTGCTTCGTGAAGTTGAAACCGAAGAAATCAATCGGATTGTCGAAAAACAAATTGAAGTTGGATTGGAAGCCGTGACGGACGGTGAGTTCAGACGTACATGGTGGCACTTTGACTTCCTCGAACATTTAAATGGAATCGAGGGATATGTGACTGAAAAAGGGCTCACGTTCGATGGTGTGGAAACAGAGAGATATAACGTTCGCAATACCGGGAAGGTTTCATTCAATCCTGACCATCCTTTCATTCGTGACTTCATTGAATTGAACAAAATCGTGAACGGACGCGCCGTTGCCAAGCAAACCATTCCCAGTCCGAATCAATTATTTGCTGTAGGCATTCATAATGAAGACATCTACCCTGATATTGAAGACTATGCAAATGATATCATCAAAGCATATCAGCATGCTTTGAAGGCCTTTTATGAAGCTGGTGTGCGTTATCTTCAATTGGATGATGTATATATTGCCAGACTTTCAGCTCCGGATTTCCAGTTCAAAGATGGAAAATATACGAGGGAACAGTTAATCGATCTTGCACTTCGCGTAATTAATGGCGCATTGGAAGGCAAACCAGAAGACCTTGTCGTCACAACACACCTATGCCGTGGGAACTACCAGTCGACTTGGGCATTTGAAGGAAGCTATGCCCGTATCGCCCCAACTTTATTGGCTAAAGAAAAGGTGGATGGATTTTTCTTGGAATATGATGATCAACGCTCAGGGGATTTCAAACCATTGGAATACATTCCAAATGGCGGTGCACAGGTCGTACTGGGTGTCGTCACTTCAAAAAATGGGGAAATTGAAGACAAGGAAGCTGTTAAGGCACGCATTAAAGAGGCCTCGCACTTCGTTCCTCTCGAACAATTATGCTTAAGCCCGCAATGCGGCTTCGCCTCCACCCATCACGGCAACAAGCTGACCGAAGAACAGCAATGGGAAAAGCTGAAATTCGTCGTTGATGTAGCAAAAGAAGTATGGGAATGATTTTTTAGCGGAGACTTTACTCCATTCGAACAATCTAATCGGCATCAATATAAGCGTGCCGATTAGGTTTATAATAAAAAACGTAAAAGACATTCTTCCAAAAATCCGAGAACAAAAAAAGAACGGCCACCAGCACCTCCCTTTTTTACTTGCAGCTATCATCATCATCATCCATTTTCTTCACAAATATATCATCCGTCACCCTATCTTCCAGCTTGTTCCTCAAGGCCAATTCCGCAGCCTTCCCATCACTAGGCGACCCGTCCGAGAAATACATCGGAAACAACGAGAAGAACATAACATAGAAAGAAAAATAGATGAATTGATACCAGACCACCGAGCTGTCCAGGATATCCTGATACACTAAGCTATAGATGATCAGCATGCTGACTAAATTAAAGATAGCCCCTCCTAAATAGATCAGCGTATTCGTCAATCGATTATCATGTTTCAATCCCTTGAACTCGCAAGTCCCATTCCAAAAATAATATTTCCTCACCTCTATGTTCCGAAAGGCGAAAAGCTTATTGCCACAACCGATCAAGATTTTCTTTTCTGATCCCCCAAAGATCGTGACAAAAAAAATATGCCCGCTCAAATGTATCAGCGTAACGATCGGCATGATCAAAAAAAAGGAAAATAGAAATTTGATGATATCAGAGAGACCAAACATGTTTATGCAACCCTCCTTACCTGAGCAATTTCCTACTAGATGCTACTCTGATACCCTGCCCACATTCGTTATAACTAGTAAATTTTCACAGTAGCGATATATCGCTTACCACAAGTCTATTGTTCTCCTTCTGCTTAATCCGGGTTGTTTCCAGGTTTTTGGCCTGACTCCAGCTTAATTCAAAGAAACAGGCTACCTCCTTCCGAAAAAACTCGGAAAATTGATAGCCTTAACATCTTCATTTATCGATTGGGGGTGTGAAGAATTTCTGCGTTGTTTTGTCCTGGCCTCAAGCCTGCATGTTTATATTCAGGGGTGAAAACCGATGTTTTGATCGGGCAAGCGATTTGCTTCTGGACATTTCCTTTTCCGTCCGGTACCTCGACGATCATTCCCCTCTCCTTCAATTGGGGGTGTTCGGCCGCTTCAGTGAAGGTTAGAACTGGTTCTGCGCAGGCTTCGAAATCAGCGAATATTTCCTGCCATTCATGAAAATCCCGTTCAAGGAAAGCCAGTCGGACGGCCGTTTTAAACCTGATTCCGCTTTCTTCATCACTTTTGGTGCTCAGTTCATACAATTCGGGTGCACCGATCGCTTCACATAATGCTTTTCGAAAAGGGGGCTCTAGGCTTCCTACCGAAAAATAGCGTCCATCCTTCGTTTCGTAAAAGTCATAAAAGGATCCTCCGTTCAACATCAGTTTTTCTGGTTCAAGCTCGAGGCCCCCTTGTAAATTCAGGGGTGCGGAGATGGCATTCAACGCAAAACTGCAGTCGGTCATGCTGATGTCGATGGCTTGGCCGAATCCCGTTCTTTCCCGGTGAATGACTGCAGATAATATACCGATAACAGCATGCAGGGATCCTCCGGCAAGATCTGCTATTTGGGTTCCGTTTTTTGCCGGGCCGTCCTTTTTTGTACCGGAATAGCCTGATAAGCCTGCAATCGAAATATAATTGATATCATGTCCCGGTCGGTCTTTATAGGGACCGGTCTGGCCGAAGCCCGTGATGGAACAGTAAATCAGCTTCGGATTGATCCATTTTAATGCCTCATATCCTAGCCCTAGGCGTTCCATGACACCTGGACGGAACTGTTCAATGACGATATCGTATTCCTTCACTAGATTTTTTACGGATTCAATGGACTCAGATTGTTTCAAATCAAGTGTGATCGACTTTTTCGATCGGTTAAGATATTGGTTCACACCCCATGAATCCGTTGCTCCCGGCCTCTCTACCTTCAAAACATCCGCTCCTAAATCCGCTAGCATCAAAGTGGCAAATGGGCCTGGCAGTAACGTTGAAAAATCCAATACTTTTAAATGAGTCAATAATGTCATCAGCCGTGCACCTTCCCTTTCCATTGGAAATAGTAAAAGCTTTCCCCGTCGTTCAGTACATGCAATTATGCAGAGTTTACGATTATCATATAACATCGCCTGTCATTTTTGTATAAATTTCCATTTAATAAAAATAAAAATCCAGGAATCAGCTTCCTGGATTTGGTTAATGAGCCTATAGAACACAAGTAAAAGCCGGACAATTTAAAACTACATTGTCCGGCTGATTTTACTTTAAGCTTGTTCATTCATATTTTTTGTCAAAATCAAATTCTACTTCATCAATTTTAACGAATTTAGTTTTTCTTACCAGTTTATAGCCAAACCATAGACCAAGGAAAAGCGGGATTCCCAGGTATGCAGCTATAACACTTCCCCAATCGATGTGATCTGAGAAAAATGCTTGGATATTTTGGGACAGGATGACAATCATGCCAATTAAAATGGCAAAGATCGGTCCAATCGGAAACCATAATGCCTTATATGGCAGCTTCTCCAATGAATGGCCTTGAGCGATGAATGCTTTCCGGAAACGGTAATGGCTGATGGAAATGCCGAGCCAAAAGATAAATCCTGTAATTCCAATGGCATTCATTAACCAAATATACACTTTACCATCCCCGAATATGGAAGCTAAAAAGGCCAGCATGCCGATGGAACATGTCAAAACCATGCCTGCAACCGGTACTCCGCGTTTATTAAGTTTTGCAAAAATGCGCGGTGCTTGTCCATCTTTTGCCATTGAGTATAACATACGCGTTGATGCATATAGGCTTGAGTTACCTGCAGATAATACCGCGGTTAAAATGACGGCATTCATAAGCGAAGCGGCAAAGGCCACTCCAGCCTTTTCAAAAATGAGCGTGAATGGGCTTACCATGACGTTATCACCTTGTAAACTTGAGTTCGTATAAGGGATAAGCAGCCCTATAACAAATATTGCAAATACGTAAAAAAGCAAGATTCTCCAGAAGACACTCTTAATGGCCTTCGGTATATTCCGTGCAGGATCTTCACTTTCACCGGCAGCCACACCAACAATTTCGGTACCTTGAAAAGAAAAGCCAGCCGCTATGAACACGATGAAGACACCCATGAACCCACCCGGGAAAGGAGCGTCATCGACGGTGAAGTTTTTAAAACCTACTGCTTCGCCGCCCATAATGCCGACGATCATTAGCAGCCCGACGATTATAAATATAACGATGGCTGTAACCTTTATGAAGGAAAACCAATATTCCCCTTCACCATATCCTTTAACGGATAAATAATTCAAAAGGAAAATGAGCACCAAGAATGATGAACTCCATAACAATGATGGACTATTCGGAAACCAGAATTTCATGATCATTGTCGAGGCTGCCAACTCTGCCGCTATCGTCATCGACCAATTGAACCAATACGTCCATCCCAAGGCAAAACCAAATGCCGGATCGACGAATTTCGTTCCATAAGTACTGAATGAGCCGCTTGTCGGCATAAAGGCTGCCAGTTCCCCTAAGCTCGTCATCACAAAGTAAACCATTGCCCCAACTAAGGCATATGCAAGTAATGCGCCGCCTGGCCCAGCTGTATGGATGGCTGCCCCGCTGCTAAGAAACAGCCCGGTGCCAATAGCCCCGCCAATGGAAATCATCGTTAAATGGCGGGATTTTAAACCGCGTTTTAGTTCTTGTCCTTCTTGCTGCGGAGGATGTTGAACGATGTCATGTTCTTGTTTTGGTATCATAATTTTCATCCCTTTCTATATAAGCGCTTTCATATATGGGAAATCCATTTAATAAATTTTCCTATTTCATAGACTTTCAAATAGATCTAATTTACAATTCGAATTCCTTTTCTGAATATATGCAATTTTCATGCCAAATTTATAAAACGCAATATTCAACAAATAAACAAAAAAAAACGCCCTTAATAGACAAAATATTTTGCACTTTACGCCACATTTTTTTGCACATTATGCCATGTTTTTTTGCACTTTTATTCATTTGGTTCAATTTACATACATTCCAAATATTACTATAAGAATATATTCAGAGAATATTTCTTTCAAAAACCATTTTTCTCCATTTTATTCCTTTAAATGTCATATTTTTTGCGAGTTTTCTCCGTTTGTGAATAATATGAAACGATGTAAAAATGAGGTTATTCTCATGAAGGAGTTGAGTGTTATGAAAGGTAAGGTATTTTTAGGAACTGCACTATCTCTCGGTCTATTATTTTCTGCTATTCCCCATCAAGAAGCTTTAGCGGCAAAAAATGTGTTAAGTGTTGAAAAGTACAATAAGCATAAGGATTCGCTAGAATTCAAGTCTGGGAAACTTACGGACCCATCAAAGCAAACTGCAGAAGATATCATTCTTACCTTTTTTGATGAAAACAAAAAGTCTTACAAGCTAGAAAAACAAAAGGCGAAAGACTCCTTCACAATCCAGAAAGAAAGCAAGGATGAACTAGGCAATACCGTTCTTAAATTGCAACAAACCTATAAAGGCGTCCCTGTATGGAATTCGACACAAGCAGTATTGATTGACACTAAAGGTGTACTGACGGTCGTGTCCGGTACGGTTGAAGCCAATCTAAACACGAAATTAGGGAAAAAGGCTAAAAAAGGCATCAGTAAATCCGAAGCTATCAAAATAGCTGAAGCGGATCTTGGGTTCACTCCTGCCTACGAACAATCACCTGAATCCGACCTATATGTATACGCAAATGAAGGCAAGGCCGATTATGTATATAAAGTCAATTTGAAGTTCTTAAGTCCCGAACCAGGAAATCATAATTATTTCATATCAGTCAAAACAGGTAAAATCCTGAATAAATTTAATTCACTAGATGAAGTGACGGGGACCAATTCCGTCGGAACGGGCACCGGCGTCTTAAACAATACCGTGTCATTGAACACTACCTTATCCAACGGCCAATACTATTTACAGGACAATACACGCGGGAAAGGCATCTATACTTATAATGCCAATAACCGTTCAACATTGCCTGGTACACTCTTTTCCAACAAGACAAATGCTTTCACTACTTCTACCGATAAAGCTGCGGTTGATGCCCATAATTATGCAGGTAAAACCTATGATTATTATAAATCCACGTTTGGACGGAACTCTTATGATGGAAATGGAACCAGCCTGAAATCGACCGTTCATTATGGCTCAAGATATAATAATGCATTCTGGGATGGCACCCAAATGGTTTACGGTGATGGAGATGGCACGACGTTCATCCCACTGTCGGGCGGTCTGGATGTCGTTGCACATGAACTGACGCATGCCGTGACTTCCTCGGAATCGAACCTTACCTATCAGAATGAATCCGGTGCTTTGAATGAAGCGATTTCTGATATTTTTGGCACGGTCGTCGAATTCAAGAATCAAAGTGACAAAGCCGATTATTTGATCGGCGAAGATATTTACACACCTAACATTTCCGGTGATGCACTTCGTTCAATGGCTAATCCTACATTGAATGGTGACCCTGACCATTATTCGAACCGCTATACGGGAACCGGTGATAATGGCGGAGTCCATACGAACAGCGGAATCATCAATAAGGCGGCCTATTTGATCTCTGCAGGCGGAACTCACCATGGCGTGAGCGTATCCGGGATTGGCATCGATAAACTGGGGACCATCTTTTACCGGGCAAACACGGTTTATTTAACTTCCTCGTCGACATTTTCACAAGCCAAAGCGGCAGTCGTACAAGCGGCCTCTGATTTATACGGTTCTAGCAGTGCAGAAGTCACAGCTGTCAAAAATGCCTTTACAGCTGTCGGTGTGAATTAAGGGATTTACCTATATGACCGACACCTCCCTAGCTTGTCTTCTAGCGGAGGTGTTTTTTTATTGGAATGGATATACGGGGCTATCCCGATTACTTCAGCCGTTCGCTACCTTTTTTCGTTCCTCATGTGAAGAATTCCGTCCCACGGTACCGGTAGATCCGCAATAAAAAACAATCGTGCCGTTTGTTAAAATTGATTAATTCCGTAAAATAGTTGCTTTTCTTCTTATTAACTGTCAAGCTTAGATGATCTGGACTATATTGAATAGAACAAGTAGGTGACGAAAATGATTGAAGTTAAAACTTCCACACTCAGTGATGGTGAGTTCAATAGAGGCGTATTCGCAACACGAGACATTAAAAAGGGTGAGCTTTTGCATGAGGCGCCTGTCATTGCTTATCCGAACGAGGAGCATGTTTTCATAGAGAAAACATTGCTGGCTGATTATGCGTTTGAATATGGTATTAACCATACTGCCATGCTTTTGGGTTATGGCATGCTGTTTAATCATTCTTATACACCCAACGCTACGTATGACATAAACTTCAAGAATCATACGTTTGATTTCTTTGCTTACACCGACATAAAAGCAGGAGAAGAAATCCTGATTAATTATAATGGTGAAGTCGATAATGAGGATCCGCTTTGGTTCAACAAAGAAGATGACGGTGAAGATGAAGCTGAATGATCATTGACCATTCATGAAAGCACTTGTACTTTAGAAGACCTTTTCAAGGTCTTCTAAAGTAACGGGTGCTTTTCCTTTTACTGCTGGATATTAAGCAATTAAAAAAGCCCCCTTTTAGCGGGGACAGTTTGATGACAAAAGAAGTTCGAAATGCTCTCACCCCGAACCATGATTTATACGAATGAACCCTCTATGTGCGAACCCCTGACTAGCCAAGCCAGACGCTTGCTTTGATGAGGCTTGGCAGATAGTCGGCGGAACGGGAGCGGATCAACTAGAACTTTTTCAAGAAAAAAATGACTGTAAACTAGTTTTTCTCTAATTTACAGTCTTGTCCCATTAAAACTTTTAATGGGTTATTTCACCTTAACGTACGGATGGATTACTTGATTTTGTTTTGGTTATTGATTGGAATTGGCCCTTAACCTTATCGATGGTTTCCGGTGTGGCTAGGGACTTTATTTGACTCATGGTTTTTTCACGGGTTTTCTTATTGCGCATTAAAAATGCGGCTGCTCCTATCAGGACTGTTCCAAGCATTTTGTTTGATGGCATGTTAGTTTCCTCCTTCAAGTTAGTCATGTATAGTATTCCCTCTATCAGCTGATTTAAACAAAAGCATCCTTTTGAGAGAGTGGCTTCGCTTTTATTCATCATCGCCCAGGCTTTCGATATACTTTATGCTTTCTGGATTTCCCACTACTTTTTCAGCTCGATCCGGGTCAGTTTTCGTTTGCTTCATATTGTAAAGTTTATATGTCAGCACTCTTTTCACTGACTCGTTAATTCTATCCATTGGAACTTCCCCTGCTTTTACCGCTTGCAGCAATCCGTTATATACTTCAAGCTCATGGGAGTATTCATGACAGACAAGTAATAAATCAGCTCCTGCAAGGATTGCCTGCTTCCCCATCTCTTCATAGGAGTAATACTTGTTCACAGCACCCATTTCCAAATCGTCGGTAACGACAATCCCTTCATATTTGAGTTTCCCCCGAAGCAGGTCTTCTATGATGATGTTAGATAGGCTTGCTGGTTTTTCTTTATCATAGGCTGGATATTTAATGTGGGTCACCATCACGAAAAACTTTTGGTTATCCATTTCACTTATGATTTGCTTGAAAGGATAAATATCCGAATTTTCCAGATCAAGTTGGTTTGCCTCAACGGAAGATGTTTCGACATGCGGATCGATTTCGCTGCGTCCGTTTCCAGGAAAGTGCTTCAATGCACCAGTTATCGATGCATCATTCAAGCCTTGAATGGCTTTCTTTCCATATTGATAGACCTTTTTGGGATCTTGCCCCAATGAACGCTTATCCGTTTGCGATAGATCTAGTACAGGGGCGAAATTAATGTTAATCCCCATGGATCCAAGTTCTGTTCCATTCAATTTGGCCACCTTGTACATGTCTTCAATAGAGGCATTTTTTCCAAGATCCTGTTGCGCAGGGAGGGGAGATACCCTTTCCTTCATCCTGATGATGTCCCCTCCTTCCTGATCGATGGCCACCATCAACGGAAGCGAATGTGTACTTTGATTGGCCGTTTGCTGAAGCGAGTTGGATAATCTAGCCACTTGTTTAGGCGATTTCATATTGCGGTCAAAATAAATGACGCCTCCTATATGTTTTTGTTCGATAAGCTCCGTGATTTCATTGCCCTTTTCAGTTCCCCTGAAACCTACCATCATAAGCTGTCCGATTTTTTCTTCAAGTGTCATTTTTTTAAGCAATTTTTCTACTTTTTCATGACTATCCGCCTCGGCGTCTTTCCCTTTTTCCGCTCTTGAGTTCACATCGATATTCAACTGAATGAACCATATTGAAAAAGCGAGGATTGTGATGAAAAGCAGGCCCATATACATTTTTTTATTCTTCATGCTTTGACCTTCATTGACATTTTCCCTGTCCTTCCTTGATTGCTTTTTTTGATTTCATTGCACACTTCTTAATCATGTTCATAAAGTGACAATTCTATATCATCTACGCGTATTTTTTGCATAAAGCATTAGCCAGGTACCATACTACAAACATAGCCTAATTAAAAGGAGATGCCCCCCATGAACGGAATCTTGAAGAATATTGCCGGTACCTTCAGTCATGCAGTCGATTATGCAAAAGAAAAAATAACAGCAATTACAGGAACAACCTCTGTTACGATAGCGGAATTGAGTGAGCACATCATCAATCAGCCTGAAACAAAACTAATCAGGAAAAATCTTTTAGGGATCCCCTTTTCTTTTTATCATTTACAAAAAGAAGACGTTACGTACTATTTGGAAATGAAAAGCTCACAGATTCTCCAGTTGGATGTTCAAGCCCATGATCATCCGATTGTGTCTTACAGATCTTATCGGGATAAATCCAGCTTGCCCACGGCCATCAGATTTCCTAAAACCCTTTTATCCGAATGACTTTTGATACAAAAATAAAAAAGCTGATAGCCCCCCTGCAATGGGGCTATCAGCTTTTTTTCTATAGGGAGAAAAAACGGTCTCTTTCACTTGAAATCCACTTCTCGGTATCTTCTTCATTCTTTTTAACCAAGCGGTTAACGAGGATATCATGCCAAATGTAATTTTCGAGAAAATTGATATGAATGGGATCATCTGTGTAGAAAGCCGTTTCTCTCGTTTCGGGAGAAGGGCCGTAAATCGTCTCCTTGCCATCAATGGATAAGATGAACCATTTGTTTTCTCCGATATTTTCCACATAACTTGTTTTGCGATGTATGTCTATACCTGATAATGGTTTTTCAACATGAAAGGCAATCCCCTTGAGAGTGCAATGCGCGGCAGCCCCCTTTAGCTCTTGTTCAAGTTTTCCATACATCTCGTCCCATAAGGAAACCACCACCCTTTTCTCGGCTTTGTGAATCAGAGTACGGCAAAAGGAAAGGATATGCCCTTCCCCCTTAAGCGTCATTACACGATTATCGGACATCGGTTCGATTTTCTCAAATTGTTTTAGTGTATGGCTGATGGATTGATAGGTATTGTTCCATTTTGATTGAACCGACTCCAAAAACACATCGACCGGTAACGGTGAATATTTTATCGAGTCATTGATTTCCTCTTTTAAGACGATTCCCTCTTCTTGCAGTCCGTTTAATATCTCATAGATGCGGGCCCTGGGAATTCCTGATTCCTTGCTTACTTGATAGGCACTGGTTGGACCTTGGCGAACCAAAGAAACATAAGCCTTTGCTTCATATTGACTAAACCCGAGAGACTGTAGTTTTTGAATGATATCTTGCATAGTACCTCCTAGTGCTTTTAGTAAGTTATATGCCTATCATACCAAATCTCTTATCGAAATCTATTCGATTTCAAAAGGTATGACTCATAATATTCTCATTTACAGAATGGGTTTTATTAGTTACTATCTAAATAGTGACTAATAGAAAAACTTTGGATTATGGCTTCGGCATAACAAGCATTTCAGCCATAATGCCATTGATACGGAGGCTTCTTGGATGGAGGATATACAAATTTCAACACTCTTGCTGCTGATGTTTTTCGGATTTTTGGCAGCATTCATTGATTCTGTGGTAGGCGGCGGAGGCCTGATTTCCATACCCGCTTTATTATTTTCTGGACTTCCCCCCTCTCAAGCGATCGCAACGAATAAGTTAGCGAGTTCCATGGGGTCTTTAACAAGCACCATTGCCTTCATTCGCTCAGGTAAGGTTGATTTTCGATTGGTATCCAAACTTTTCCCACTGATTTTCATAGGTTCCCTGCTGGGCGCTTGGGTTGTTAATTTCGTCTCGCCTGAATTATTAAAGCCAATGATCTTGGTTCTATTAATAGCTATTGCCATTTATACCTTTTTTAAAAAGGACTGGGGACAGAAATCGACTTACCATAAACTCACATGGCAAAAGGCTGTACTATTTGCGTTTGCTATATTTGCCATTGGTTTTTATGATGGGTTTTTGGGTGCTGGAACGGGATCTTTCATTCTCTTTGCCTTTTTAATGATTGGCTTTGATTTTTTGCACTCTGCAGGAAATGCAAAATTTTTGAACTTCGGAAGCAATCTGGCAGCACTGATCATGTTCATTTTCCTTGATACCGTCAACTTTTCCTACGGAATACCGATGGGGATCTCCATGATAGCAGGTGCTTTGGCCGGATCTAAATTCGCCATTAAGAAGGGAGTGGCATATGTAAGGGTATTATTTATCATAGTAACCGTCATTCTGATTTTGAAAAATATAATGGATTATTTAATGGGCGGCTAATTTTTTTAAAGGCTGTTTTCGCATACTCTGTTGCTATTCACCAAGTAATGCGGTGTGGTTGATTTGCCCTCCATTGCTCGCTTTCCGCGGGGCGGGCGGTGAGCCTCCTCGGCGTGAACGCCTGTGGGGTCTCACCTGTCCCGCTGCTCCCGCAGGAGTCTCGCACTTC
>NZ_JBHTYI010000040.1:0-33911 GCF_043656335.1 Peribacillus sp. NPDC056705
CCTGTCCCGCTGCTCCCGCAGGAGTCTCGCACTTGCGCTCCAATCAACCTTAAATCGTTTAGTTTTTAAAAACAACAATCTTTACGAAAAGAGCCTTTTATTTAAACCGGTTAAAAAAGTAGTGACTCAAAAGGACCATAAATAATGTTATATGCCGTATAAATGGTAGGACATACTATAAATGCATCTGAGTTTTTATGCAATCTGTATTATCCATATCTGTTTAAGACAAAGGGACAGAATTCTTCGTTTCTGTAGGGATATATGTTAAACTTAACGTAGTTCTGAAACTGTCATTGGGGGAATAGCCGATGGATACCTCTGCTAAAGATGAAATGATTTTTTCGTTTGCTGAATGGTTGAGAGACCAAGGCAAATCAGCTAATACGATCAAAACGTATACTGGTGTCCTTTCACAGTTTTGTGACCAGACACAAAAGATATTGATGGAGATTCATTCTGAAGATGTTCAGGGTTATCTTGATTATTTAGAAAATTGCAAGAAAAGCCCGGGAACAATCGAAAAACACTATATCGCCCTAAATGTCTTCTTTAAGTTTTTAGGCAAACCGCAAGTAATGCTTTCTGTGGAACGTAAGGTTAAGGAGCACAAGCTTGAGGTACCTGAAACTTTAAGCATCAATGAGCAGCAGATCCTGTTAAGGGATATAGAAGCAGAAGGGAATCTAAGGAACATTGCCATCGTCTACCTTTTGTTACATACTGGAATTCGTGTTTCTGAATTATGTGACTTAAATGGCCGTGACGTCATTATGGAAACAGAGCGAAATTATATACTTGTCAGGAACGCAAAAGGTGAAATCGATAGATCCGTTCCCCTTACACTATCGGCTATACAACATGTAAAAAATTATCTTTATTCTTTAAAAGAAAAAGCGGATCCGTTATTCATCTCAAGCTATAATCAAAGGATCACTCCGAGGTCAGTTCAATATATATTAAAAAAATACAATGTGCATCCACATAAACTGCGACATACCTTTTGCCAAAGGTTAGTGGATAATGGAATAGATATACAAACGATATCAAAGCTTGCCGGTCATAAAGATTTAAACGTAACGAAGCGTTATCTGAAAGAAGAATCGCTGGATCTGGCAAATGCGATAGATCAAACTTTCACCAAACACTAATCAGGGAAGCGGGTTCTTTCCCTTTTTAGGTTTTAAAACAAACAAATTTCCTTGGAAATGACGAATTTGACGTTTTGTCTTATGTGACGGGGAAGGTTAAAAGAAGAAGGAATATAGTTCGGTCAAAAAGGGGCCGGAAGTATGAAGGGCTAATATGTTAAGATCATATTGATCAATTGTTGAATCAAGAAAGAGGGGATTCCTAGTATAAGGAATCCCCTCTTTCTCTTTCTTTTTCTTTGTTACTTACCTATTTTTTTCTTCTTTTTACCTATTTTCATTATAACTTCATATACTACCGGCACTATTACAAGTGTTAGCAATGTAGAACTCACAAGTCCGCCGATTACGGTAATTCCCAAACCTTGTGAAATTAGTCCACTGCCTTCCGCACCGATTGCCAGAGGTATTAAAGCGCCGATTGTAGCAAGGGCAGTCATCAGGATTGGACGCAGGCGGGTGGACCCTGCCTCGAGTAAGGCTTCCCTGGTAGATAGCCCTGATTCTTCATTCTTGATAACACGGTCCACTAATACGATGGCATTGGTTACGACGATACCAATAAGCATTAGGACACCCATCATTGCTGAAACGCTGATGGTCTCACCTGCAACGAATAGCCCTGCCAATGCCCCGATTACCGTAAATGGTAAGGAGAAGAGAATGGCTATAGGTGCTAAACCGCCATGGAAAGTAACGACTAGGACAAAGTATACGATAGCAACGGCCGCTAACATAGCGATACCAAGTTGAGTGAATGATTCCTGGATATCTTCCGTCACTCCGCCATAGTCAATAGTGACGCTTGCGGGAAGGTCTAATTTATCAACTTCCTTTTGTACCTCAGCTGTCACTGCTGCCACATCATCCGTTTTGATTGTTGCAGACACGTCAGCATAAATTTTTCCGTCGCGGCGGCTGATTGTATCGGAAGCTTTGCCTTCTTCGATTTTCACAAGCTCTTTCAATGGGATTTCCATTCCCATTGGTGAAGTAACTTTCGTATTCTCAAGATCTTTTTTGTCTTTAAAAGTCGTTTCTTCTGTCTCGACATATACTTTGACTTCTTCTCCATCTTTCTTAATCGTTGTTATAGCATCATCTTTATTCGTATTGGCAATGGACATACCAATTTGTGCAGCTGTCAGTCCAAGATCGCTTAGCTTTTCCTGGTCTGCAACTAGTGTATATTGCTCATAAGCATCGGAAAGACTTGTATCAACGTCTTTTAAATCTTTATTTTTCTTCATGATATTTTGAATGTCATCAATTACCGGTTCAATGTCTTTTTGTGAATTTCCATAAACAAATAGAGTGGTTTCGTTGCTTGATGTTGACGTGAATTCTTGTTGTTTCCAAGTTCCAGGTGAATCAAGTTCAGTTAAATCCTTTATGACCGTTTCTTTTTTGTCCCCGAAATTTTCGGTGTCTTTATCATAGAGTACATAGAAGAGGGCCGAGTTACTCGAGCCGCCCATCATGCCGCCCATCATGCTTTCACCAAGTGTGTACTGAACGGTCTCCACATCGTCATTATCCATAAAGTATTTTTCTACTTTTTCTGTTTGTTTTACAATATCCTCTTTTAACTCTCCAGGTGCGGGAGTGTAAGTGACGATAATCGTTTTTTCTTCATCTGCGGGCATGAAGCTGACACCGATGCTTGGGATTAGGAATAAGCTGCCGACCAATAATACAATGGCTGTACCGAAAGTGATCAACTTATGGTTTAAAGACCAATCCAATGCTCTTCGGTAGAATGCAGATAGTTTGCTTGGTTTTTCTTCATGTGATTTTAATTCTTTTTTAGATAGTCCCTTTTTAAATAAAGAGTCTGCCATTGCCGGAACAAGTGTGATGGCAATTATTAATGAAGCGACTAATGCAAACACCATTGTTAAGGCGAATGGCATGAATAGTTCCCCGACAGGTCCTGTAACGCTTGCTAAAGGCAGGTATACGGCTACAGTAACGATTGTCGATGAAAGGATAGGGATGAACATTTCCTTAGTGGCTGATCGTATTAATTCGCCGCCTTTTAATTGTTCGCCTTTTAAAGCCATTCTCCTATAAATATTTTCAATGACGACAATGGAGTCATCGACGACCCGGCCAATGGCAACTGTCATGGCCCCCAGTGTCATGACATTCAATGAAATATCCATTTGTTTGAGCACCAAAAGGGCTGCTAACAGGGATAATGGAATCGAAATGATGGAAATGAGAGTCGTTTTAAAGTTCCTAAGGAACAGCATGATAACAATGACGGCAAACAGACAGCCGAAGAGTGCCTTGCTGATCATGGTTTCAACAGAATCTTTAATCGGTTGGGCTTGATCAAGCGTAGTGTGTACACTTACGCCTTTAAAGTCTTTCTTGAAATTCGTTACTTCTTCGTTTACTTCGTCTACGATTGCAACCGTATCGGCATCAGGCGATCTTGTAACCTGAATCCCGATCGATTCGCTACCGTTTGTTCTTGAAATAGATTCAGCTTTACCGGTGATTTTAACATCGGCAATGTCTGATAATTTGACGTTTGGCAGTTGGGCGGGGCCTGTGGCCATTTCAGGAGATTGATTGGTTTCCGTTCCGTTTTGTGCTGGCGTTCCTGTTTGAGAGCCCCCGGTTAAAGGAATCTTTATATTTTTCAAGTCTTTTAATGTGGAGATGTTTCCATCCACAACTATCGTTTTTTCTTTATCATCAAAGTTATATATGCCAAGCGGCATGTTGACGTTTGCGGCCTGGATAACCTTCTTTACGGTATCTTCATCGAGACCGTATTGAGCCATTTTTTCCTCGTCGAATACAAGGCTGCCTTCATTTACTTGTTGTCCTGAAATTGATACGGATGTCACGCCATCAATTCCTTCAAGTTTAGGCACTAACACCTCTTCAACGTTTTTTGTAAGAGCTGGTAAATCAGAACTCTTATCTGTTACACTGAGTGCGACGACAGGAAAAGCGTTTAATTCTAATTTTGATACGCTTGGGTTATCCACTCCCTCAGGAAGCTCTAATTTCTCTAAAGCTTCTTTCACCTCTTTTACAGCGTCATCCATATCCGTATCATAATCATATTGTAATTGGACGGATGAGGCATTAGCCATGGACGAAGAACTGACTAATTCGACTCCTGGCAAATTTGTTACCTTCTGCTCTATCTGGTTTGTGAGCTTATCTGCTACTTCTTCAGGTGCAGCTCCAGGATATACTGTGGAGATGCTTATTAAAGGAGTCGAGATGCTTGGAATGGTTTCTTGTTTCATGTTTAAACCGGAGTATAAACCAGCTGCAACGATGATGATCGTAAGCAACCAGATTGCCAATTTATTCTTTAATGAAAATTTAATTATTGAATTCAAGCTTGTACCCTCCATACATAAAATTGTGACTAGTCGGTCACAAGCTCAAATATATAGTATATGGATTATGATTGCAACAGATAATATCCGGTAGTGTTAACGTTGTAGTTTCAAGGGTTTTGGGATACAATTTGGAAGAAGTGACCGTTCGGTCACAAACGGACAATTTTAAGGGATAGGATGAATTTGATGAAAGAAAAAAATAAGATGATCATAGATAAGTCTGTAGAGCTTTTCGCGGAGAAAGGCTATCATGCTACTTCCGTTCAGGAAATAGCTGAAAAGTGTGGGATAGCAAAGGGGTCTTTTTATAATCATTTTAAATCGAAGGAAGAATTACTGGTCTCCATTTTTAAATTTTATTATGAAGCGTTGACGGAATCATTGCTTGATCTTGAACTGGATGCTTCATTGTCCAGTAAAGACAAATTCATGAGGCAAATCACTGTCCACATTGAGCATATGACGGGAAATACCAACTTGATTCAAATGATGATGCAGGAACAAATGGTTCATATCAGCAAAGAACTAGATGGATTTTTACATTATATGCATGAAGAGGGCTTGATTTGGTTCAAGCGTAAAATCATTGAGTTATACCCGGGACTTTCTGCTGATCTTTTGCCGGATTGCACCATAATTATGGATTCCCTTTTCAAAGGATATATCGGAATATTGATCAGGAAACAAAATGCTTTCGATGTGGAATTGTTACCTAGCTTCATATTGAACCGGATGGATTCAATCATCGCAAGCCTGCAGAACAATGAAGATCCATTATTGAAACAATTTCCCCTGCCAGGATGCTCGATACGGGATATGAGCCCTAAAGAGGAAATCCATTCGATCATCGTCAGGATGCTGGAAGTGGAAACACGTATGGAAGAGGGAATGGAAATAAACAAGAATACGGAAGCTTTAAAAGTGATCCAGGAAGAGTTTTCAAAAGTTAGGCCAAACCCCATCATCTTGGAAAGCCTTTTGTTGTTTTTGGAAAAAAATGAAAAAAGAAGTCCGTTGGGTTCAAAGCTTATCTTAATGATGAAGGATTATTTGCTGAATATATGAAGGTTTTACCGAAAGGGGCGTATAGCCTCTTTTTTCATTTGTTAATGAGTTTCAAAAGCGTGGTTAGAAAATCTTTCAATTGTCAGCATTAACACCAAATTAGTGTGGGGATTTAATTTGAAGGGAAGGCTTATGTGTTTTTTTTGTATATTCATTCCTTATTTCTGCAATTGTTTCCAAAATAAGATAAAATATATGATGAAATATCATTTTTTTCAGGAGGACCACATATGGTGTACCAGGTCGGAGTGTTAAAGGGCATTTTAGAGCCTTATCGGAGTCGTTATCAACTGCAAAATGCAGAGGCAGTCACAAAGCTTGGATTGAAATTACTATATTTATATTTTCTTAGTCTAATAGTTTTCGCCATCGGGGGATACTTTGGCATTGGTTCAGAATCGTTTTCCAAAGAAATCACGACGATGAGTGCCAATGAATTCGAAGCAGCAAAGTTGCTGATTTTGAGCGGCAATATAGTAACAGGCATACTCACCCCTTCCATATACATATTTTTAGCAGCTCTATTCTTTTGGATCGTCACTGATATCCCATATATAAAATTAGTCATCGTTCAAATGATTCTTTTTGGTTTGCAATTAGTGGAAAAAACATTACTGGTTCCTCTATTCGTTTTAATGGATATAGGAAGCGATGCCAATCCTTTTTCATTTGGGATCATCAGTCAGTATTTTCTCAGAAGTGATTATTTCATTCACTTTTTCAGCGAAATCACCATTTTTCAATTTCTTATTATTGCTCTGCAATATTTTTATTTAAAGGAATTTTCAGACCGGAATAATTATTTGGTCCTTTTAATGATTGTTCTATTCTATCTGGCCACATGGTTTGTTAAAGCCTTTTTAGCATACATCCAAGTAGGCGTATTTGTATAAGGCGGGTGAAAAGAATGAGCGGAAAATGGAAAATAGCAGCGGTCTCGATTGCGTCGATAGTCTTAATAGCCGTTAACATATACCTTCTTGAAAAAAAAGAAAGCAAAGTGGAACGAACTGTTTTCGTTGAAAACTGGACAAAGGTAAAAAAGGATACTATTACGGTTACTATTCAAACAAATGGGGTAATTAAACCTGTAGAAGAGTATGATATCTATTTTGATACCAAGAAAAATGATTTTAAGAAATTCCTTGTAAAAGAAGGCGATGCGATTACGGCTGGCTCTTCGTTGTTTGAGTATGAGACGACCGAACTTGATGCGCTAAAAGTGGATTTAGAAGCGGAAAAAACGGCAGCTGAGGGAGAAATTGCGGGGATTGAAGAATACATAGGCAAGTTGAGGTCATATCAAGGGTCCCTGACCAGTGATTCTGGAATAGCGGCCATTGATGAATCGGTGGAAAAAAACTTGAGTAGTGATTTAACGACAAGCACGACGGATCTTATTAAAAGTAACATTGAACAAGAAATGTACAAGCAGGAACTGGAAAGAAACAGTTTGGATGAAAAAGTGAAAATGCTTGACGCCAAATTGAGTTCAATTGAGGAGCAGTCCAATGCTATCGTGACGACGAGCGAGGCTGATGGTGTCGTTAAAAATATCAATAAAAACCTGAACAATCCCATCATATCCATTGTTTCTACAAATATGGCAATTGAAGGGGAATTCTCCGAAGAAGAAATGAAAAAGGCTGAAGTGGGCATGACTATAAAAGCAAGTTCCTCTGATTCAAAAAAGGCATTGAAAGGAACGATAGGCCGTATCCATTCCTATCCAGCTGAAGAGCCGTCGTTAAAAAAAGATAACAGATTTCCATTTCAGGCTTTAATCGAACCGGAAGGAGAAGTAACGGAACCTTTGTTGGTGGGATCCAAAGTGGATCTTACTGTAATAACCAATGAGAAAGCCGGTGTACCCTCCGTTCCTGAAGAGGCGGTAAATTACCAAAAACAGCCTTATATTTACAAATTGACCAAAAAAGGATATGTGGATAAACGTTACATTACAAAAGGGCTTAAAGCAGAAGGAAAGCAAGAAATCATAAAGGGACCGTCTGTAGGTGACGTCATCCTGCTAAAGCCTGATGTGGCAGTTAAGAACCATTCTAATTTTATTACTCCGATTCAATTTGAAAAAGTGAAAGTTGCAACTTATAAAAAATTCACCACTAGGGAAAAAGTAAGATATCTGTTACTTGGCCTTTTGGAAAAATAACCATTCCTTCAACAAAAGAGGTGATGTTAAGTTATCCAACAATTATATTAATATAACTCATGAGATTAAAAATCGGGAAGAGTAATTATAGATACAATAGACATTAATACAGAATATTCAGACATGTTTAAAGATTTTTTCTAAAATGGATGCGAATAAATATTTACAGATTATCATTTTTAGTATAATATTTTATTATAAGTTAACTCGCTTAATCTTATTCCAAGAACGGGGGACCCATTTTTGTGGATTTTATCCGCTAGGGGTGAATTCAGAAATGAAAGGGCTTTGTGTTTCCAATTCCTAACCCGACAGCTAACCTCGTCAGCGTCTTTAAGGGAACATGTGTGAATATTCACGCCAATAAGAAATCGACACATGAAGTGTCTTTTTTTTCGGCGTAAAGACAGAGTTTTTCAAAAAAAGAAAAATTACTTTCTTTTATTAGTATCTTGTTTCCCTTACCGAGACAAAAATGTTTTTGCATCAAAGACTTTATGGAAGGTGAGGAAAGTAAATGAAGAAATTCAAATTAAGTTTAGCTAGCCAAATTTTCATTGGTTTAATTTTAGGGATTATCGTTGGTGCCATTTTTTATGGTAATGAGACGGCCCAAAACTTTTTACAGCCATTCGGGGACATTTTCCTACGAATGATTAAAATGATTGTAGTGCCGATCATCGTTTCAAGCCTTATCGTTGCAGTTGCCGGTGTAGGTGATTTGAAAGCGGTAGGTAAACTTGGTGCTAAATCATTATCATACTTTGTTGTAGTAACAATGATAGCGATTGCTGTTGGTCTAGTTTCCGCGAATATTATCCAGCCTGGTGCTGGTGTAAATATGAACAATCTAGAACAAACTGATATTTCTACCTATGTTGATACAGCAGAAACTAAGCAGCATGAATCTTTTGTAGATACAATTGTTCACATTGTACCATCCAATCCAATTAAAGCTATGGTAGAAGGCGATATGCTAGCGATCATTTTCTTCTCTGTTTTGTTTGGACTTAGTATTGCGGCTATCGGTGAAAAAGGGAAACCTGTATTCCGTTTCTTCCAAGGTGCAGCAGAAGGAATGTTCTACTTAACTAATATGGTCATGAAATTTGCTCCTATCGGGGTATTTGCACTAATCGGTGTGACCATTTCCAAGTTCGGTTTGGAATCTTTAATTCCGCTAGGAAAGTTAGCGCTTTCTGTATACGGAACAATGATTTTCTTTGTAATTGTCATTCTGGGTCTTATTGCAAAATTTGTAGGGTTCAATATCTTTACATTGATTAAGCTTCTAAAAGAAGAATTGATTCTTGCGTTCTCGACAGCAAGTTCAGAGGCAGTTCTTCCGAGAATCATGGAAAAGATGGAGAAAGCGGGATGTCCGAAACATATTGCTACGTTTGTTATTCCGACAGGATACTCTTTTAACCTTGATGGTTCTACATTATATCAAGCGTTAGCAGCTATCTTCATCGCTCAAATGTATGGAATTGATTTAAGCGCTTATGAACAAATTACACTAATGTTAGTGTTAATGATCACATCTAAGGGGATTGCAGGTGTACCTGGTGTATCTTTCGTAGTTCTTTTAGCGACATTAGGAACAGTTGGTATTCCAATTGAAGGTTTAGCATTTATTGCTGGTATTGACCGTATTCTTGATATGGGCCGTACAGTAGTAAACGTTATTGGTAATTCACTTGCGGCAATCGTTATCTCAAAATGGGAAGGTCAATTCAACCCTCCTTCCAAAAAAGAATTAGAGCAAGTTTCTTAATATAAAAATCCAGAGTGAAATGTCACTCTGGATTTTTTTTTTTTTTTTTGAAATAAAATGCGTGCCATAGACCTGATCTTTTAGTTGCTCCAAGGGAAGCTGCACCATGCAAAGGATGAAAGATGAAAGCTTTTTTAACTTTACCCAGGATCAATTCCTCCAATTCGGAATTTTTCACTATAATATGGATTTTGTGTATCGCATTCTATACACGGTGCTGATGATGATTGATGTTGGGGGGTATATAACTTATGTGAAAACCCAAAAGTTTGATAAAATAACATTATTGATTGAGAGCTCGGAGGGGGTCAGGTTATGAAGAATGATAGCAATGATATCTTATATATGTATATGCAGGCTTCCGAACGGTTTGTCCTTTTTAATGGACTAAATTTTCGTGAATTCGTCTATTCGCTTCCATATACCTTGGATTCGATCTTATTATTGAAACATCAATTCGATGGTGGGGAATACAATTTGAATGTCCTGCTTAAGAGCGCTTCATCTAAGGATATTGCGAAGCTCGGTAAAGAAAATGTTCGGGCATATGGAGATTTCTGTTGGGTCGATTTTGAAGAGGCGGAAGGGCTGGATGAATTGGATGGAAGGGAAATAGCGGAACTTTTATATTTAGGACACGCTAAAACCAATCTGAGTCCCCCGTTTTTCCGTAAATTGAATAATCAATTTGTGTACCTTGCCCAGGATGATGGCTGGTTCAATAAAATTTATTTTCGTTCTCTTTCGACATATTATATGATGTTAGGAAGACTGATTCCGCTAAAGCTGGAGCCATTAAAAGTAGAGAGGACGTGGCTTGGAATCAGAAAGAAAAAAGAGCTGACGGCGATTCCAGCAGAAATCATTTCTTCCTTGGCTCATATTCTGGGAGAGGGGCTCGCTTTTTCCTTTCGGGATGTTAAGTATACAAGAACGAAAATTGAGATACCTGCATGGGTCGTAGGGGATTATTTAAACATGGATGAGATGCATGACGACTTTTCGGATAGAGTTATTTATGAGCCCGATGCCTTTATTATCTTCAATCGAAAAGAAAAAGTATGGGAAAGCGTTATTAAAAACACATCATCTTCCTGATTATCCCAACTTCCAAGGTTAGTGGATGGATTATTTGACATCCTCAAATTTTTTTGGTGTAAGACTTACCATCTCATGCATAAAAGATAAGAGGGCGGCTCACAGGACGTGGCGGTATTATTCTGTGTTCTAATGATGGTAATGATTGGAATGTATCTAATGATAGAAGTTTTGCTTTACCCCGCATTAACAGGCTGGGAAGCGGATGGCAAATGTAATGAAAAAGAAATGTGGTGGGCCAACAGCCTGTAAAAGCCCGGTTGGCTTAACTAACCATCATTGGAAAAGCCTCAATGACGGAAGTTTCGCTTTATCCGTTTTAGTGTAAAGTGATACAATGAACATGGTTAAAAGAATATTGGAGGGTAATAACTCATGAAAACTAAACTTGGTTTGCTTTATGGTGGAAAATCTGCGGAGCATGAGGTTTCTATGCAGACGGCTTTAGCTGTCATTAAAGCTCTCGATTTAGCAAAGTTTGATATATATCCGATTTACATAACAAAAGAGGGTTCATGGATTAATGGACCAAAGTTAACAGGGCCTGCTGAGAATGTGGAGGCTTTGACATTTTTACCGGAAAAATCGAGCTCACCTCTTGCCTTGCAGGCACATTCAACTGATGAAAATAGTGAATCAACAGGGTATGACGTAATTTTCCCATTGCTTCACGGACCAAATGGAGAAGATGGGACCGTACAGGGGATGCTGGAACTATTGAACCTTCCTTATGTAGGAAATGGCGTATTAGCTTCATCAGCAGGAATGGATAAGGTCATCATGAAAAACATTTTTGCCCAGGCGGGACTTCCGCAAGTGAAATACACTTGGTTCATTCGTTCCGAATGGGAGAAGGATACTGAAAGTGCCATTAAAAAGGTTGCGGAGGAATTGGGGTACCCTTGTTTTGTCAAACCTGCCAATTTAGGCTCAAGTGTCGGTATCAGCAAATGTAATGATGCTGATGAACTGGAAAAAGCGGTAGCGGAAGCTTTTCAATTCGACCGGAAGATCATCATAGAAGAAGGGGTCATTGCTCGTGAACTAGAGTTTGGTATTCTCGGTAATGATGAACCGTCTTGTTCAGTGGCAGGCGAAATCATCCCTAAGAAGGATTTTAGCTTCTATGATTATTCAGCAAAATATGTAGACGGTAATTCAGCGATGGTCATTCCAGCGGAGATATCGGAAAACGAGTATGCAACTTTATCCGAAATGGCCATTACTGCCTTTAAGTCATTGGATTGCTCTGGATTGGTTCGCGCTGATTTCTTCTTAACGAATGAGGGGCAAATCTATATTAATGAAGTGAATACAATGCCTGGGTTTACTCCATTTAGCATGTTTCCGTTATTGTGGAAGCACACAGGTGTCGACTATCCAGCGCTAATTGAAAAACTAGTGAAACTTGCTTTGGAACGTCATCAGGAAAAACAACAAATCAAATATACAGTTTGATCATGCAAGTAATGTAGCAGTAAACTTCACAATCCATCAATGTTGATTTGATGGATTCCAACCAGCAGGAACCGGTGCGATTTTAAACTGGTTTCTGCTTCGTTTGGTTATTGGAAGTAGAGAGCGATTAACGGTTCGATGAATGTAGGAGGAACAAAATGATAAAGAGAACGTTAAAACAAGTACATGAGATGGCAGACGGTTTGAATGATATCAGTCCATTCCAGTCCAAAGGAATTAATGGGGTTACCATCGATTCCAGAACAGTTAAGGAAGGATGTTTGTTCATACCGCTTAAGGGTGGGCAGGTTGACGGACATCAGTATGTCAAGCAAGCATTGGCGCAAGGAGCTGCTGCTTCTTTTTGGCAAAGGGATGTTCCGAATCCTCCTAATGATTTACCGATAATCATTGTGGAAAATACCGAGAAAGCACTTCAGCAATTGGCGCGTTCTTACCGTCAGCAGTTGAATATAAAAGTCATTGGGATAACAGGAAGCAACGGTAAGACGACAACGAAAGATATGACGGCTGCGTTGCTGGCCACTACCTATAAAGTTCATAAAACCAGTGGAAACTTCAATAATCACTTAGGTTTACCACTAACGGTGCTTTCTATGGATGAGGATACTGAAGCAGCTGTTTTGGAAATGGGAATGAGCAGCCGCGGTGAAATTGAGTTTTTATCCAAAATGGCAAAGCCTGATGTAGCGATCATTACCAATATCGGTGAATCACACTTATTGGATTTAGGATCACGCGAGGAAATCGCAAATGCAAAATTGGAAATTGTCGAAGGTTTGGCGAAAGATGGGAAGCTGATCTATCATGGCGATGAACCATTGCTTCGCAATCGGATCAAAAGAGATTTTCCTGATTTAAATGTAATATCTTTTGGACGTACGGAACAAAATGATTTATATCCACAGACCATAAGCCAAGGGGCAGACCGTACCGCGTTTACAATCGCAAGCGGTGAAAAGGAGTTAGATTATGAGATACCCGTATTAGGCAATCATAATGTTCTTAATGCGCTGGCTGCCATCTTGGTTGCTAAAGAATTCAATGTGGATGATTCAGCGATCCGTAAAGGTCTGTCAACCATTCAATTAACTAATATGAGGATGGAATTGGTCGAAGGCGCAAAAGGGCAGAAGATCATCAATGATGCATATAATGCCAGTCCAACTTCAGTTAAGGCAGCAGTGGAATTGGTTGAGGGATTATCTGGATTCGAGAAAAAGATCCTTGTATTGGGAGATATGTTGGAGTTAGGGCCACAGGAAAAAGACTTTCATTTGAAAATCGGTGAATTGATTTCCAATGAACGGATCGATAAGATCTTCACGTTTGGTCCTTTAGCCGAGTTTATTGCCAAGGGAGCGAGCAAGTCTTTTTCATCGGAGCAGGTTCGTCCTTTTCAGGATAAACAGGAGCTTATAGAGGAACTTAAGTCTTCTACACAGGAAAATGACATCATTCTCGTTAAAGCATCCAGGGGCATGAAACTGGAGGAAGTCGTTCAAGCCTTACAAAAATAAAAAAGCGTAGAAAGGGCCGTTGAAAACGGCCTTTTTTTATCGTACTTAAAAAAGAGTCCCTGCAATAATGCAGATGTCATCGTTAATCACCGAATGCCTCATCCTTGAGATCACAAGCTCCTGAAGAAGCTTATTTGTATCGAGATGGACATTTTCAATGAACTCCCTCTTGATATTGTCAGACCGGTCAAAGGCGGAAGGATTGGGCGTTTTAGAGAGTCCATCTGTATAGATGATGAAACGGCTTCCTGGTTCATAATGAAAGACTATTTTTTTAATGGGCAATTCGGGAATCAGTCCGCTTGGGGTGTCCCCTTCGTTTAATGTGAGAATTTGGTTGGTGCTTGGGGAATACAAGAAGGCTGAAGTAAATCCGTAGTTCACATATTCGATGAGACGATCCTTTGTATTCACATATGCTATGAAAGCTGTAAAGCGAGCAAGGTTTTTGTTATCCCGATTAATTCCTTGAAATAGGTTCCGCATATGTTTGTCCAGTTCCTCTGTTATGAAAATGGGATCTTTTACACGTTTGAATAGATCGGGCATCAAAGTCCGTATGGACATGTTAATAAGTGCTGTATGGATGCCCTTTCCGAATACATCGATCATTATGAAGCCGTATATCCTGTCATCAACCTCCGTCCAGTAAAATAAATCCCCTGAAAGTTCACTCGAAGGCAGGGAAAGACCTTTGACCTCTATATCTTCATTATTGATCGACAAAGGTAAATTTGAAAGCTGTATGCCCTTTGCAATTCGCAGGCTCCTTGCTGATTTTTGGTGTATCTTTTCAAGCTCCTGCCCCTTCATCTTTGCCGAAAACAGTTGCATGCTGATGTTTTTGAGTGAATTTAATTTTATCCTGACTTCTGCTGAATCGGCAGGCACAGCCATGGTTTCATAAAAGGTCTTTTCTGGTAATGCCGGAGGTGCCTCCATTCCTAAAGCGCGTTTGTAAATGAATAAGATAGGGATTTCGTGAGATTCAGCTAAGGCAAACAAAGAAGTTTCCTGCCAAGAATCTTTTGATATGTGTAAAGGTAAAATAAATAATGATTTCATTAAGTCCGTTGAATCCTTGAATAGATGACTTTGATTGAGTGGATCCTCCAAAAAGGTGACGTTCTTGTTCATTTTCTTTAAGATTCGACCAAAATCCTTACATAAAGGAACATCTATTGTGAAAATATTCATATAACCCCCCCGTTGTTTTGTTGATAGGTCAATCATACTGCATTTAGACTTATTTACTATAATTTTCGAGCGAAAAGATCGAATTTTCAAAAAGTAAATGATTCCATATACCTGGAAATTTAAAAGCGGATTCATAATAAGTCCTTTCTTTTTCCAACGGGGGACCGTGGATGGTAGCCATTCATTCGAACTGATCCTTCCTGAAAAAAGGTTTATTGAAACTATTTGATTTAAACACATATCATGTAAATAAATAGATGTTCGTTTTTGCAAACATTTAAATGGGTACAGTAAGTGGTCTAAATGGTCTCATCATAGAAAAGGACTAGGTCACTGAATTCCTCCTGAACTGGAACAGATTCTCCTTTAAAAAACGTTCCAGTCGGTTCAGGAATCTCGCTTTCTTCCGAATTTGTCTGCAGTCTGAATCCACTTCGCATGAATGGATTTAGTAACTAAGGTAACTCTATTGATGAACAAATCAGGTTGCACGATTATCAGGTGGGACTATCCAATTTCCTCGTTTTTGAAACGATCTAAAGTTTTTAGTAACTCTGAATGGGGCGATATCCTTTATTGCATTAACAGTTTGAAAATGGTAATATGAGTATGAGTTTAAATGTCTTATCATTGATGATTATTTAAATTAATCAGGTTGAGGCAACAAAATTGTATGTTCTTACATGTTTCATGAGTTCATTCTTGAGATTATTTTAGATTAAATAGGCCGCGCGTCTGGTCATATATAAAAGCTGCATCTCTTGGCGGCTTTAGTAGCTATTAGGGAATCAAGCCGCATTATAGCGCTTTTCCACTTCTGCAAATCCTCAACGCACCGGGCCTGTTTTGTATAAGAATCTTGGCTCTCGTCAAGTTTTGTTCATACAGCCTTTTTAAGTCTGATGAATAATAGGTGCAGCAGCCCTCACCTGAATAAAACGGTCAAACACCCGTTTATGCTACTTTTAATTTTCCATATTGAATTTAATTTTGGTTACATGTACTTTTAAAAAGATGAGCGTATGTTAATGATAAGTCTACACGTGCGCGAAAATTAAAAATGCCGGTGAATGTTCGTACTGGTATATTTCCTTTTTAAAAAATCATATTGAGTTCATTTGAACTAAAAGGCAGATACTTTTAGGTGATAATGATAAACTTTTTAGATAAAGTAGAACATCCGTCATGATGATGAGGATTTGAACTAAACATCTGTGCATGATATGCACGTGTAAATTTACGATATAAAAAGGAGTACGAAAACATTGACATTGTTTAGCGAATTAGGTTTAGATAGAACGTCCATGAAATCAATAGAAAAAATGGGATTTGAAGAAGCGAGCCCGATTCAATCCCAAACGATACCTCTAGCACTTGAAGGTAAAGATATCATTGGTCAAGCGCAAACAGGAACAGGAAAAACGGCGGCATTCGGTATTCCATTGATGGAAAACATCGATATTACTAACGAAAACGTGCAAGGGATTGTCATTGCACCTACACGTGAGCTAGCGATTCAAGTTTCTGAGGAACTTTTCAAGCTTGGTTACGGAAAACGCGCTCGTGTACTTGCGGTTTATGGTGGACAAGATATCGACCGTCAGATCCGTGCTTTAAAGAAAAAACCACATATTATCGTTGGTACGCCTGGTCGTCTTTTAGACCATATCAAACGTAAAAATATTAAATTAGGCGGAGTTCACACTGTAGTTCTTGATGAAGCGGATGAAATGCTTAACATGGGATTCATTGAGGATATCGAATCGATCCTTTCAACGGTTCCTGATGAAAGACAAACATTGCTTTTCTCAGCTACAATGCCTGATCCGATCCGTAAAATTGCTGAAAGATTCATGCAGGAACCCGTTCTTGTCCGTGTAAAAGCAAAAGAAATGACAGTGGATCGTATCGAACAATATTACTTGGAGTTAAAAGAAAGTGAAAAATTCGATACACTTGCACGCCTTTTCGATATTCAAACACCGGACCTTGCTATCGTCTTCGGACGTACGAAACGCCGTGTAGATGAATTGGCATCTGCATTGAATATCCGCGGTTATATGGCTGAAGGCATTCATGGTGACCTTAGTCAGGCAAAACGCCTTTCTGTATTGAAAAAGTTTAAAGACCGCAGCATCGATGTACTTGTTGCTACTGATGTGGCTGCACGTGGACTTGATATTTCCGGCGTTACTCACGTATACAACTTTGATATCCCACAAGATCCGGAAAGCTATGTTCACCGTATTGGACGTACAGGACGTGCGGGTAAACATGGTATTGCCATTACGTTTGTAACACCAAGAGAAAGAGGACAACTGCATGCGGTTGAGCATACAACGAAAAAACGTATGGTGAAACTTAAGACTCCTACGTTAACTGAAGCGTTGGAAGGTCAACAAAAAGCAGTAACGGAAAAAATCCTTAATACAATCGAGAATGATGATTTAACATTATACCTTGGTCAAGCGGAAGAATTATTACAAAAACATAGCGCAGCGGACTTAGTTGCAGCTATGCTGAAATCAATGACAAAAGAACCGGATCAAACGCCTATCAAGCTAACGGAAGAATCTCCATCTCCAATGCGTCGCAACCGCGGTGGCAGCAGTTCTTCTGGTAACAGACAGCGCAATGGCCGCAGTTCTTCAGGTAGAAAAGATTACGGTAGCGGATCAAGCAAACGCCCGGGCGCAAACCGTAAATCGAATGGTTACGGAAATCGCAGCACGAGCCAAAAAAGAGAAAAAACAAATAAGATTTAATTGAATTGGAAATGCCGCTCATTTGAGCGGCATTTTTTTGTGTGCATTTCCATAATTCATATGGTATCTGAATGGCTGGTTGGATGGACTGCTCAAAGCCATTGTTTGAAAAGGGGTTAATTTCCAGCATTTAATTATAGTATAATGGATGAAAGCGAAGGATGGATGATGAAGATTCACTAAAAATTACCTGTCGAAGAGGAGAAGCACATGGAACCTGAAAATCGTATATCGAATAAGGCCTTGACCGTATGGAAAATCGGTGGTCTTATAAGCTGTTCAATAACTTGGATTATAAGCATCGCCGCACTCGTGCTTACAATCATTTTTGATTGGACATATTGGGTGTTTGGAGCGTTGATCATAATTTCGGTAATCCAATCCTATCTGGCCATTTTTCTGATTCCATCGGTGAAATGGAAGAGGTGGCGTTACGAAGTAAGAAATACCGAAATTGATATCCAAAGTGGTATTTTCGTCATTAAAAGAACACTCATACCCATGATTAGGGTTCAGCATGTGGAAACGAAGCAAGGGCCATTATTAAGGAAATACGATTTAGCCTCCGTTGAAATTTCGACTGCAGCGACCCTTCATGTTATCCCTGCCTTGGACATAGCAGAGGCAGATGAATTGCGGCACTATATTTCCAGGATGGCAAGTGTGGAGGAAGTAGATGTCTGAACCTAAAAGGCTGCACCCCATAGCTGTATTGCTTACCATAATAAAATCGATTAAGGAGTTAGTCATCCCTTTTTTATTAGTGGTCGTCATTCCTGGGAAGAATGAAGGAATTCCTGGATGGATACAACCGCTGGTCATAGCCATTATTATACTTTTTATTATAGGCAATGCATTCCTTCAATGGTTACGCTTTACATATCGCATGGAAGAGGGCGAATTCAGAATCGAGTCCGGGGTATTTGTAAGGAAGAAACGGTATATAAAGTATGATCGGATTCATAGCATAGATATTTCGGAGGGTATCGTCCAGCGGATATTCAGCCTGGTGAAGTTGAATATTGAAACCGCAGGCGGGTCTCAGGCCGATGCCGTATTATCAGCCATAAGAAAAAGTGATGCAGATCGAATCAATGCTTTTATTAGTGAGGAAAAAAATGCGAATAGTCCTTCTGATAAAGATAAAAATGAAGTAGCGGATAATGAATATGCAGCAAAATCGTCTTCCGTTTTTAAGCAGACGCTGCCGCAACTATTCGTTATGGCTGCCACTTCGGGAGCAGTAGGTGTCTTCCTATCTGGAGCAATCGCATTTATTTCACAGTTCGATGAAATGATACCTTTTGAGAGGATATTTAAGGATTATGAAGATTTTATTGAAATGGGGACCATCATTCTGACCTTGTTTGCCCTAGTGGCTTTATTGGTGATTTATGTACTGGCTACATTAAGCATGGTAATTAAATATGCTTCCTTTACCGTGATAAAAACGGATGAGGAAATCGTTATTTCCAGAGGGCTTCTCGAAAAAAGACAGCTGACAATCCCTATCCATAAAATACAAGGTATCCGGATCATGGAGAATTTGATTCGAAAGCCATTGGGCTTGGCGACGGTTTATATTGAGTATGCGGGGGGCAGTATGGAAGATAAAGAAAGTCTATCGATCATGCTGTTCCCTTTAATCAGGAAGAAGCATTTACAAGAAAAAATCCTGGAAATTTTACCGGTTTATGAAACAACCACTGAGATGACATCGATACCTAAACGTGCACTTTCCAGGTATGTATTTCACAAGTTTCTATACCTCATCCCGATCATAGGTGCCTTGGTATGGTTTTTCAGACCTTGGGGTTATCTTTCCCTTTTGCTTGTACCGTTGGCGATTTTTTGGGCTTACATGCAATATAGAGATGCGGGATGGAGCATAGAAGGGAATTTATTGATATTGAGCAGTCGCTTTTTCTCAAAGCAGACATTAATCATGCAGAGAAGCAGAATTCAATCAATAACATATAAAAAAAGCTGGTTTCAGAATCGAAAAGAATTAGCTACGATTTCAGCATCGATTAAATCAGGAATCACTTCCCGGGTCGGCATGGTTGCTGATGTTGAAGAAAAGGATTGCCTAATAATTAAATCTTGGTATTTACCTAAAAAAGCAGTCGACTCCCAATGATTTAAAGGAAGAGTCGGCTGTTTGTCCTACCATTTTTTTCTTAAGTATAATGGAGCTGTTAAAAAGCCGGTTGCCAGTCCAGCCGAATGACCGACAACGTTAACTTGCGGTTGAATGAAAGTCATGATGACGGCAATTCCGGTCAGTGTATATACTGTATTTCTTTCGTTGTTCGTAAAATTGGTTTTATTGAACAGGACAAGATATAGAAAGAATCCGAATAAACCGAAAATTGCACCGCTAGCCCCTACGTGGTTATATGTCAGTGGGTTAATTAGGAAGGTTGCGATATTGGCAAGGAGCCCTGTCGATAAAAAGAAGATTGAAAACTTGACGGAGCCAAGTAAATTCTCTAGGAATGGACCAAAGATGGCAAGTGAGAATCCATTAAACAGTAAATGTGTAAACGTGCTATGTAGAAAGATGGGGGTGATTAAACGCCACCATTGTCCATCAGCAATGTATAAGTTAACACCTGTGCCATAATAAAAGAGTACATTGCCGGGAAATATGGGGAAAAGGACGAGAACGAATGCAATCATCATCATGAGTATGAGTACAGTTACAGCTCGATATGAATTTGTATATTCGCGGAAGCCTTCTGTTCTTGTAAACATAAATTCCTCCTTATTATCGTTTTTAATTAGATACAATATTATCATTTTCAGTGTAAAGAGTCCTCCTAATGATATGCAACTTATTAAATGAATAGAAGAGGTGTCAAAGTGATTAAAGGTATAGGCGTGGACATTACTGAGCTGGATAGAATGGAAACATTGATTAATCGGCAACCCCGTTTAAAGGAGCGTATATTAACAGAAAGTGAAATTTTGATTTTCGAAAAGTTAAATGGAAGAAGGAAGGTCGAGTATTTTGCTGGGCGTTTTGCGGCAAAGGAGGCTTTTTCAAAAGCGAACGGTACAGGGATCGGTAAGCACTTATCCTTTTTGGATATTGAAATCATCTCGGATGATAAAGGAAAGCCGATGATTTCGATGCCGTTTTCTGAAGGGGTCCATCTTTCGATTAGCCACAGCAGGGATTATGCGGTTGCGCAAGTCGTAATTGAAGGGTGAATGGAGTTTTGTCCAATCGGGTCATAAACCTTTAGGTTGTCTCATATACATTTAGTGCTATAGGGAGACAAGGCCCGGTAAAAGGTACATGGCAGAGTAGGTGCTCTCGAAAAGTTTTTAGCCGGATCTTAGAATTGATCCGTGTCTAAAATACTGAGGAATCTAAGACATCAGTCGAGCCAATGTCCGAATCCTGCCTTTTCCTCTCCCTTTTACGTTCAAATGACAAAAAGGGGTTGAAAAGATGAAGAAGATGGTAATGCTTTTTGCAGGGATCATGCTCTTGCTTGCTCTTTCTGCTTGCGGCCAAAAATCACAGAGTGACGTAGTGAGTGAATTGAATGAGAAGCTTGGCGAAATGAAAGGATATAAAGCTAACGCGAAGATGACATTAAAGATGGGGACGGAGCCTCAAGTGTATAAAGTGGAGATTTGGCATAAAGACCCTTCTTTCTACCGCGTAAATTTGAAAAATGAAGAGAAGGATCAAAGCCAGATGATATTGAAAAATGATGATGGTGTATATGTTTTGACGCCAGCTTTGAATAAAAGTTTTAAATTTCAAAGCGAGTGGCCGGAGAACAGCAGTCAGGCCTATTTGTTCGAGTCGTTGGTGAAAGACATTACGGAAGATAAAAGTGCGACATATAAAGAAACGGATAAACATTATGTCTTTGAAACGAAAACGCGCTACCAAAACAATAAAATGTTGCCATATCAAGAGATTACTATAAACAAAAAAGATTTATCTCCAGTCAGTGTAAAAGTCATGGACCCCGATAAGACTGCATTGGTTCTTGTTGATTTCTCAAAAGTTAAATTCAATACGACTTTCGATAAAGATTCATTTGATATGAAGAAAAACATGACAAGTGCACAACTTGAAGCGCCTGTTATGGCAGAAGTCCAAAATGAGGGGTTTGCGGTGAAATACCCTGAAAATATTGGTGATATGAATTTAACGGAAGAAAAAGAAATTACGACGGAAAAGGGAGAACGTGTCGTTTTGACCTATGAGGGTACAAAAAGTTTTACATTGGTCCAGGAAAAGGCTGAGGTAGTTCAAACATCCGTTTCGACGAATGTGAATGGAGAACCGGTTGATTTGGGTTATACTGTTGGAGCCATGACAGGAAATACGATTGCTTGGACTTTTGAAGGTGTCGATTATATGATTGCATCAAAGGATTTGACACAGGAAGAAATGATAGAAGTCGCCCGTTCGGTTGGGGAAAATCCAGTCAAATAGGATTACATAACAAGCTGATGTTTCCCGTCTCCTTATGAAGGTTTCTTCTAGGTAGGATAGGCGGGGAAGCAGCTTGTTGACATTTTTAATACTTCCATTTGATTTCGGCTGGCAGCTAGGTAAATTAGGAGCAAGGTGAAAAAGCGCTTTATATTTCTAGCGGTTGGTTATAGAATGGTCCTATAATGAAACGAAAACTTCGCTACTGGGAAGAATCTTATTGTGAGTGTAGGAAAGAAGGAAAAGGTCTTGGAAACGAAAACATTTCATCGAGATACATGGGCAGAAGTAAATTTGGATAATATTTTTGAAAATATTTCTTCAATGAAAAAAAGTTTAAGAAAAGGTGTTAGTCTTTTCGCTGTCGTTAAAGCGAATGCTTATGGACACGGGGACTATGAAGTGGCTAAAACGGCGCTTGAAGCTGGGGCGGATTTTTTAAGTGTCGCTTTTTTGGATGAGGCTCTCGCCTTGCGGAATAAGGGAATATTGGCTCCGATTCTTGTACTTGGGGCATCGAGGCCTGAAAGTGCAGCGCTTGCTGCCGAGTATGGGATTTCCTTGACGGTTTTCGACGTAACATGGTTGGAGAAGGCAAAGGATTTGTTGAAACCGGGACAAGTTTTGCAAATCCATGTAAAAGTGGATAGCGGCATGGGGAGAATCGGCATTCGGGATATAGGACAACTCATGAAAGTGGAAAGTTTGCTTGAGAGGGAAGTTTGTTTTAATTTCCAAGGGATATTCACTCATTTCGCGACGGCGGATGAAATAAAGACCGACTTTTATGAAACGCAGCTTGCTTTCTTTAAAGGAATGCTTTCCGAATTGACCAGAAAGCCGGAATATGTTCATGCAGCCAATAGTGCAGCTTCTTTAAGGTTCACCGATCCTGAATGGAATGCAATAAGAATGGGGATTTCCATGTATGGTTTGAGTCCTTCCATGGAAATGAAGCCGATATTGCCATTTCCATTAAAACAGGCTATATCATTGAGTACGAAGATGGTCGCGGTTAAACAGCTTTCCAAGGGTGAAAGCGTTAGTTATGGGGCGACTTATACGGCTGAAGGTGATGAATGGATTGGGACTTTGCCAATCGGTTATGCTGACGGCTGGATCCGTAAGCTTCAAGGTCAGGAAGTTCTTGTGGATGGAAAAAGAGTACCCATAGTCGGAAGGATTTGCATGGATCAATGCATGATCAAGCTGCCTGGACCATACCCAGTAGGAACAGAGGTTACATTAATGGGGAATGATGGCGATGAATCGATCACTGTCGATGAGATAGCGGCAAAACTGGAAACGATTAACTATGAGGTAACATGTATGATAGGAGCAAGAGTGCCCCGCATATATATTAAAGACAATCAGATGAATCATGTACGTAATTTCATTTTGGAATGACCGGATTGTAAAAAAATCCTAAGATTGTGAATAAGATTTCCTTTATTATGCTGATAATAAGATTTAGAATAGAATATACTCTTTGCAGATAGGCAATTTAATGGTAATATTGAAAAGGATATATAATAAAGGTGTGTAGTGATGGTGGAGGTGTATGTTTGTGTCTGAATCCAGCGCAACAAGAGAGATATTAATTCGATTACCTCAAAATTTTTTAACAGAGTTAGATGGGTATGCGAGTGAGGAAAATGTGAATCGCAGTGAATTTATTTATCGTGCCACAAAAATGTATCTTCGCGAACGTAAAAAGAAAGAGTTTCGTGAATCGATGAAACGCGGTTATATTGAAATGGCGGCCATTAATTTAACGATTGCTTCTGAAGCCTTCCAGGCTGAATTCGAGGCTGGTCATTGCGTTGAACGATTAGTTAGCGGAGGCTGAGCCATTGATTGTTGTTAAGCGTGGTGACGTATACTTCGCAGACCTTTCCCCGGTGGTTGGTTCAGAGCAGGGTGGGACCCGTCCGGTACTAATTTTACAAAACGATATTGGTAATCGCTTTAGTCCGACTGTGATCGTGGCAGCCATTACAGCTCAAATTCAAAAAGCGAAATTGCCTACACATGTTGAGATTAATGCAAAAAAATACGGATTCGAGCGAGATTCCGTCATTTTATTAGAACAGATCCGGACAATTGATAAGCAGCGTTTAACTGATAAAATTACGCATCTTGACGAACCGATGATGCAAAAAGTCAATGAAGCTTTGCAAATCAGTTTAGGCCTCATTGATTTTTAAAGAAAATTTTTCCCGTTAAATTGGGCGTTATTATAATACAAATCATTCTTGATGCTATTTTAGATGACACGATTCCTGCAAATGCGGGAATCGTGTTTTTTTTTGGAAAATAACAATAACATCAACAGATGTCCATATAGCATCAGCAGGAAATATGAAAAAATTGACGAATAAAAACATTATACAGTTAGATATCGAATAGAACGTTCTTTGTTTTAAAGTATCTCCCTAATTTTTCTTTAATTGATGTTTTTCTTACCTGGATTTTGGGTATGTATTTATGTTGTAACTACTTAAAAAAAAAGCAAAAGTGTAGTGGGAACTCCAAGAAAATCCAGATAGGAATAAGATTACAGTTAGTTAACATCCTTGTGACGAGGACAGGGGAAACATAGCAATTGTGTTAGAATGGGAGGATATTATGAATCAATTGGTTTACGATTTTATTAAGCAAAATCAGGATTACATCCTTACTGAGTGGATGGGCATCATGAAGGAAAGTACGGATGAAAGATTAATTAAAGTCGTCTCAGATCGAATGTTCACTCAAACGAGCAGTGAATTTATAGATATGATCATCACGAACGTTGATAGTAAAACCAAGGAATTCACATTGAAGCTTTCTGATTTTGCCGAGAAAGTCGTCCAATTGGGATGGCCTCTTACTTTCGTCAATGAAGGACTTCATAAATTCACATTAATTGTCATTAATGGAATGGTGGAAAAGGGTCTGGTTACTCCTGATAATCAAGTCAATCTTGTTAATCATTTGGATAAATGGGCCACACCAATTAATAATGAAATAGTCAATATATATACTCAAACTTGGGAAAGAACGGTTTCCATGCAAAAAATTGCGTTGCAGGAACTTTCGGCTCCGCTCATTCCTGTATTGGAAGGCATTACGGTAATGCCGCTGATTGGTACGATTGATACGGAACGTGCCAAACAGATAATGGAAAACCTGTTGACTGGCGTGGTTAAGCATAGATCTGAAGTTGTTCTTATTGATATAACGGGCGTGCCGGTCGTGGATACGATGGTTGCCCATCATATCATTCAAGCTGCGGAAGCGGTCCGATTGGTGGGCGCCAAATGTATACTCTGCGGCATCCGCCCTGAAATAGCCCAAACCATAGTTAATCTTGGAATTAATTTAAATGAAGTGATTACAAAAAATACGTTAAAAAAAGGGATAGAAGTTGCGTTGGAATTAATGAGCCGTAAGATCGTAAAGGTGGAGGGATAAGTATGAGGATTCCGATATTAAAGCTTTATGACTGCTTGTTAGTATCTATACAGTGGGAATTGGATGATGTGACAGCCCTTCAATTCCAAGAGGATTTACTGCATAAAATTCATGAAACAAGCGCGAATGGCGTTGTCATAGATATTACCTCAATAGATTTTATTGATTCTTTTATCGCAAAGGTATTAGGCGATGTCTTTAGCATGTCTAAGCTTATGGGGGCGAAAGTTGTAATTACGGGGATCCAGCCTGCTGTTGCAATAACATTAATTGAACTGGGAATTAGTCTCGAAGATGTTCTGACAGCATTAGACTTAGAGAAAGGCCTGGAGAAATTACAACAGGAATTGGGGGATTAAAGAATGGAGTTCCAATCCTGCGTAAAAATCATAAATGAATGGGACATCGTAGCTGCAAGGCAGCTCGGAAGAAATGTCGCTAAAGAGTTGGGGTTCGGTACTGTAGACCAGGCCAGGATCACGACGGCCATTAGCGAATTGGCCCGAAACATATACCTATATGCTGGACAAGGCAGTGTTAGCATAGAAAAGCTAAATATAAATGGGAAGTCAGGATTGAAAATCATTGCAGAGGACCAAGGGCCGGGAATTGAGGATATCCGCAGAGTCATGGAAGATGGATATACCACCTCGGGGGGACTGGGTGCAGGCCTTCCTGGAGCCAAACGTTTAATGGATGACTTTGATATTGAATCGATACCAGGTGAAGGGACTAAGATTATCGCTACAAAATGGCTCCGTTAGGGGGGGACTATGGATATTAGGGAGAACATGGAGAAAAAGTATCATGAGGCGCTTTCTACTTATCTTAAAGACCAAAATGAGCAGGCACTCTACCAAGGGCAAAAGATTAGCCGCCTACATATCAAATACAATATATCTCCAGAAGAAATCATCAGTATGCATAAAAATAACTTGATGGAACTTTACCCGGAATTACCGGGAAAAGTATTGGATTCTTTCGATTTTCTGTTAGAAGTCATGATGGGCTACGGTATTGCATACCGTGAGCATCAAAGCCTTAGACATCAGCAGCAGGAACTGAAAACGGAAATCGAGATAGCGGCAAATGTTCAACATACTCTTTTGGAAACGAAAATTCCTGATATCAAAGCTCTTGAAATTGGAGTAATCAGTGTTCCAGCGAGGCAGATGAACGGGGATTACTATCACTTCGTCCAAGATGAAAATGAGCGGTTAGGGGTAGGAATAGCCGATGTCATTGGAAAGGGGATTCCTGCTGCACTGTGCATGTCGATGATCAAATATGCGATGGACAGTCTTCCGGAGCATCGTCATGAACCGAATAGTGTGCTTGAGAGTTTGAACCGTGTTGTGGAGCATAATGTGGATCCAAGCATGTTCATAACCATGTTCTATGGCTTATATGATCCGCATGACAGGCAATTCTCCTATGCTTCAGCCGGACATGAACCTGGTTTTTACTATGACGCCGCAACGGGTACTTTTAGCGATTTGGATGCAAAGGGCTTGTTGCTTGGAGTCGATAAAAAAACAAGGTATCGCCAATATGAAAAAACGGTGAATCATGGAGACATGATCATTTTATTATCTGACGGAGTAACGGAATGCCGGACGAATGATGGGTTCATAGAAAGGGAAACACTTATTGGGCTCATTAAAAAGAATATGCATTTGCAAGCCCAGGAAATGGTGAATAATATATTTAAACAATTGGAGAAAATGCAGAATTTCCAACTGAGGGATGATTTTACATTAATAATTTTAAAATCAAATGTTTAGTATTTTGTCTGCTGGGTATAGATAAAGAAATGAAGAGGATTTGAAGAGGTGGGTCATTGATGAATATAACTGTAGATGTTAATGAATTGAATTCTGAATTTATTGTAAAACTGAAAGGTGAAATCGATGCATATACTGCGCCGAAATTAAGGGAATCACTATTTCCGATTTCGGAGCAGGATAATGTTTCGATTACTATTGATTTAACTGAAGTTTCTTATATGGATAGTACGGGACTTGGGGTGTTTGTCGGTGCTTTCAAAAGTGTAAGGGCACATAATGGCGAATTCACTTTAGTTGGCTTATCAGAAAGGTTACGACGTTTATTTGATATTACAGGTCTTGCAGATATCATTGATATAAAAAGTGGTACAGAGGGTGGGTTAGAATGAGTCAAGTATATGATTACATCGAAATGAAAATACCTGCAAAACCAGAATTCATCGGTGTCATTCGTTTAACGCTTTCTGGGATAGGGAGCCGGATGGGATTTGCGTATGATGAAATTGAGGATTTGAAAATCGCTACAAGTGAGGCTTGTACAAATGCGGTACAGCATGCATATAAAGATTCTGAAAAAGGTGAAGTGAAAGTAAGTTTCGGCCTTTATCCTGACCGCTTGGAGGTCATGGTTTCTGATAGTGGTAAGAGCTGTAATTTCGAAGAGGTTCGTCAAGGGATCGGACCATACGAGAATGGACAAAAAGTCGAACTTTTGAGAGAAGGAGGCTTGGGTCTTTACCTTATTGAAACTCTGATGGATGATGTGAAGATTCATCAGCATGATGGGGTTACAGTATTTATGACTAAGTTTTTAGAAGGAGAGCAGGTGGAGATGGATGCAAAAACAGTCTCAACCTAACCAGGCACAAAGAGAACAGGTAAATGAATGGATTAGAGCTTACCAGCAGAATCAAGATGAGGAAGCACAGAGCAATCTAGTCATCCATTATAAAAGTTTGGTTGAAACAATCTCCCGTAAGTATGCGAAAGGGAAATCATTCCAGGAGGATATCTCCCAAGTCGGCATGATTGGTTTGTTAGGTGCCATTCGTCGATATGATGAATCTTTCGGTAAGAGCTTTGAGGCATTTGCTGTCCCTACTATAATCGGCGAAATCAAACGGTTCCTGCGTGACAAAACATGGAGTGTCCATGTGCCAAGGAGAATTAAGGAACTTGGTCCGAAAATCAGGGTGACTGTCGAGGAATTAACTACAACTCTGCATCGTTCACCAAGAATAGATGAAATAGCCGATAGTATAGGCGTGACTGAAGAAGAAGTTTTAGAGGCGATGGAAATGGGAAAAAGCTATCAAGCTTTATCCGTGGATCATTCTATTGAGGCGGATTCTGATGGCGGTACTGTCACATTGCTTGATATATTCGGGAATGTCGATGAAGGTTTTGAAAAGGTCAATCAGAGACTTGTGCTTGAAAAGGTGCTGCATGTGCTGAGTGACCGTGAAAAGATGATCATTCAACATACTTATTTAGAGAATTTAAGCCAGAAAGAAGCGGGCGATAAACTGGGGATTTCCCAAATGCATGTCTCAAGGCTCCAACGCCGCGCGATCAAAAAGCTTCAAGAAGCCATTAATGCTGAAAACTCGGAGTTAATTCAGTGATCAAAGATATTCTGAGGGGAGAAAAAATAGAAGTCCTTGTCTCTCAATCGTCTAAAAACGGGATGGTTTATTGTGGTGATGATTACTTTTTTCTTCATACGAAAGAATATTTTGTCTGTGTATTGGCAGATGGCCTGGGCAGCGGAAAAAACGCTTACGACTCCTCCCATGCCGTCATCGAGGAAGTTAAACGTAATCATGAGTTGGATGTCGAATCCCTAATGGCAGTGTGCAATCAAGTTTTGGTCAATAAGCGGGGAGCAGCCGTTTCCATTTTGAAGATTTTTTATGACAAGAATGAATTTGTATACAGTTCAGTTGGTAACATTCGCTTTTTCTTGTATAACCCAAGTGACGATAAACTCGTTTACCCTTTACCTGTTACAGGGTATTTATCAGGAAGGAAACAAAAATACAGGACGCAGAGATACAAATATGAACCAAATGCCAAATTCATTCTTCATTCAGATGGTTTGGAACTTAAGGGAGCTAAATCCTTTTTGAAAAGGCTGGTCCCTATCGATAAGAACGCCCAATGCATACTAGCAAGCAGTCCATTAACTGCAGATGATACAACTTTCATTTTAGGAAGCTTACTTTCGCCGTAATTCGGAGGTAAGCTTTTTTGTATGGAATTCGCAACTTCATCCCTCATTTGCTAGACTATATATATCAGATCAAAACGTTGGAGGTAGACATAATGATCGTTGTAGAAGATACATTAAAAGAGTTGATTAAACAAATATCAAATGAGCTGACTTTAAAAAATCATCAAGTCCAAAACGTCATACAGATGCTTCAAGAGGGTAATACTGTCCCCTTTATTGCACGGTATAGAAAAGAAATGACGGGTTCACTTGATGAAGTGCAGATTCGTTCCATTATGGAAAGGTGGAACTATCTAGAAAACCTTGGCCAGAGGAAAGCGGAAGTAACGCGTTCGATTGGTGAACAAGGGAAATTGACGGAAGAATTAACAAGACAAATCGAAAAAGCTACAAAACTGCAGGAAGTCGAGGATTTATACAGGCCGTTCAAACAAAAAAGGAGAACGAAAGCAACGGTCGCTAAAGAAAAGGGTCTTGAACCATTGGCTAATTGGCTTTTGGAATGTCAATTGCATGCTCGGGTTAGTGAAAAAGCTGCAGAATTCATATTGGCAGAAAAAGAAGTTTCATCTATTGAAGAGGCTATTGCGGGAGCGCAGGATATCATAGCTGAACATATTTCCGATGATGCAGAATTAAGGAAGTGGATAAGGGCTGAAATTTTCAAGGCTGGAAAAGTGGTTTCAACCGTGAAAAATGAAGAAAAGGATGAGAAAAAAATCTTCGAGATGTACTATGAATATGAGGAGCCGGTTCAAAGAATCGTGCCGCATCGGGTGTTGGCGCTGAATAGAGGTGAAAAGGAAGAGGTTTTACGAATCTCCATTCATCCTCGGACTGAAATCATCATTGGTCATCTGGAACGGAAAATCATTAAAAATAACAAATCTGAGGCCCAAGTTGTTCTTAAATCTGCGATTGAAGATGGGCTCAAACGTTTGATCATGCCTTCTGTAGAACGGGAAATCAGAAAAGAGCTGACGGAAAAAGCTGAGGATCAGGCTATCCATATTTTCTCTGAAAACCTCAGGAACCTGCTCTTGCAGCCCCCGCTTAAAGGGAAAGTGGTCCTAGCCTTAGATCCGGCATATCGGACTGGGTGTAAGTTGGCTGTCATCGATGAAACCGGAAAGGTACTCGATATCAGTGTGATCTATCCGCATCCTCCTGCTGCGAAGCTTAATGCTGCCCGTGAAAAAACGATCGAAATACTTCAGCGGTTCTCGGTTGAGATCGTGGCAATCGGCAATGGTACGGCATCGCGTGAATCAGAGCAATTCATCGCAGATATTATAAAAGAAGTGGAAGGGAATATTTCATATATAATTGTTAATGAAGCGGGTGCCAGCGTGTATTCAGCCTCGGATATAGCCCGTGAAGAGTTTCCGGATCTTCAAGTAGAACAGAGAAGTGCAGTTTCGATAGGAAGAAGGCTTCAAGATCCCCTTGCCGAACTTGTTAAAATTGACCCCCAATCCGTAGGGGTAGGGCAGTATCAACATGATGTCTCCCAGAAAAAGTTAACGGAATCCCTCACCTTTGTAGTGGAAACAGCTGTTAACCAAGTGGGAGTGAATGTCAATACCGCTTCATCGTCTCTATTACAATATGTAGCTGGTTTATCAAAATCGGTTGCTCAAAATATTGTGAAGAAAAGGGAAGAGGAAGGGAAGTTTTCAAGCAGGAAGGAATTAAAGAAAATTCCCCGGCTTGGTGCTAAAACATATGAACAATGTATAGGGTTCTTACGTATCATTAATGGAAATGAACCTTTAGATCAAACTGCGATACACCCTGAGAACTATAGTGCCGTGAATAAATTATTAAAGAAAATGGGATTTACATCTGAAGATTTAGGCAGTAACGCATTGAATGAAGAGTTAGGTAAACTGAATCCGGCTGATTTGGTCGATGAATTGGAAATTGGGGAAATTACGATTAAAGATATCATAGATGATTTGATGAAACCGGGAAGAGATCCTCGCGATGAATTATCAAAACCACTGCTTAAGCAGGATGTACTAAAAATGGAGGATCTGCAAACTGGGATGGAATTACAAGGTACAGTGAGGAATGTTGTGGACTTCGGTGCGTTTGTGGACATCGGTGTCAAACAGGATGGTCTGGTGCATATTTCTAAACTGAGCAACCGGTTTGTAAAACACCCATTGGATGTAGTTGCCGTTGGGGATGTTGTGACGGTTTGGGTCGAATTGGTTGACCCCAAAAAGCAAAGGGTATCTTTAACGATGCTCGAGCCAAAGGATCAAAACTAGCCTATGGTAAGCTCCTTCTATATTTAGAAGGGGTTTTTTTGAAGCAATGCATTTATATTTGGAGCACAGTTGGATTTATACCCTGAGACTTTCTTTCTTTTGATAAAAAAACCAACATTGATTCAACATCTTCACTTGATAATAATCCTTTTCATAAAAGGCTTTGCGGATTTGATTCTGGAACCAATTAGGCATAGCTTTTCCTCCCTTAGTTTCCTATTGTATTATTAGTCTATGTTATAATGGGTTGTCATGTTACCAAAGAAAGGGAGGGGGAAATGGATAATCGGCAATTGCAAAAACTAGTAGAAGAAATTTCGATGAAAGACTTTAAAAAGACATTTAAACATAAAGCCATTTTTAATCCGCGTCTCCGAACAACAGGAGGGCGATACTTGCTTCGTTCACACAATATAGAAATCAATAAGAAGTATCTTGATGAACGCGGTGTGGAAGAAATCGTTGGAATCATTAAGCATGAATTGTGTCATTATCATTTGCACATCGAGAAGAAGGGGTACCAGCATCGTGATGCGGACTTTAAACATTTACTCAGAATGGTGGGAGCACCAAGATTTTGCGAGCCGCTGCCATCTAACCAATTAAAGAAAAAGATGAATACTATTCAATATAAATGTGAAGACTGTCAGCAGGTATATATAAGAAGAAAACGAATCGACACGACCCGTTTCGTTTGTAGTAAATGCCGTGGATCATTGATTTACCAAGGGTTTAAGGTGTGAATAACAAAATTATAAAAAAATACAAAAGAACTCTTGACTTTAAGTTGTAACCTCTTTATAATCATAAGAGTCGACAAGATAACAACTTGTCTTAACGACAAACACTAAGGTCTTTGAGCGTGAAAGAGGAACCCAATTTTTATTATTCCGCAGTAGCTCAGTGGTAGAGCATTCGGCTGTTAACCGAACGGTCGTAGGTTCGAGTCCTACCTGCGGAGCCATTTTTTTGGGGAAGTACTCAAGAGGCTGAAGAGGCGCCCCTGCTAAGGGTGTAGGTCGCGTAAGCGGCGCGAGGGTTCAAATCCCTCCTTCTCCGCCAGTTACATATTTTATCAAGGCCCATTGGTCAAGCGGTTAAGACACCGCCCTTTCACGGCGGTAACACGGGTTCGAATCCCGTATGGGTCACTTTCTTATACTGATTATCATGTTGGTCCCGTGGTGTAGCGGTTAACATGCCTGCCTGTCACGCAGGAGATCGCGGGTTCGATTCCCGTCGGGACCGCCATTTTTTTAAAAAACACTTGTTAAAATAATATTATCGTGATATAATATTATCCTGGCTGTTAATTAGTAATTGTTTATTGGGCTATAGCCAAGCGGTAAGGCAACGGATTTTGATTCCGTCATGCGAAGGTTCGATCCCTTCTAGCCCAGCCATTTTATTTAGAGCCATTAGCTCAGTTGGTAGAGCATCTGACTTTTAATCAGAGGGTCGAAGGTTCGAATCCTTCATGGCTCACCATTTGTTTTCGCGGGTGTGGCGGAATTGGCAGACGCACCAGACTTAGGATCTGGCGCCGCAAGGCGTGGGGGTTCAAGTCCCTTCACCCGCACTGATATTTTCTTCTTGACATCAAGTTGAAAAGGTGTTAAACTTACAAAGTCGCTTTCGCGGTCGTGGCGGAATGGCAGACGCGCTAGGTTGAGGGCCTAGTGGGGGAGACCCCGTGGAGGTTCGACTCCTCTCGGCCGCACCAATAACATCATAGAAATTAGCGCCCGTAGCTCAATTGGATAGAGCATCTGACTACGAATCAGAAGGTTGTAGGTTCGACTCCCGCCGGGCGCACCATATTTTACGGGAAGTAGCTCAGCTTGGTAGAGCACTTGGTTTGGGACCAAGGGGTCGCAGGTTCGAATCCTGTCTTCCCGACCATTCTTTCTTAAAATATTTCAAAATTAAATGCGGGTGTAGTTTAGTGGTAAAACCTCAGCCTTCCAAGCTGATGATGAGAGTTCGATTCTCTTCACCCGCTCCATTATTGCTCTTTGAAAACTGAACAAAACAAAGCGCCAACGTTAAATTTTAAGTGAGCACACACTATCAAAAAAGCAAATGAGCAAGTCAAACATTT
>NZ_JBHTYI010000041.1:0-33805 GCF_043656335.1 Peribacillus sp. NPDC056705
GAAGAAATGTTTGACTTGCTCATTTGCTTTTTTGATAGTGTGTGCTCACTTAAAATTTAACGTTGGCGCTTTGTTTTGTTCAGTTTTCAAAGAGCGATTTATGTCGTTCGTTTGGAAACGACTTTAATAATATATCAACTATATTATATTTTGTCAACAACTTTATTCTCTCGCTGTCGACTTAGTTATTATATCTAGTATCAGGAATAAAAGCAATAGTTATTTTAAAATAAATAATATACATGAATTCATAGATTTCAAATACTATGGCTGCACACCTGATTAAGCTGAAAAAGCTTACTTTTATAAGAGTAAACTTTTTCTTTAAACATTATAATATTTCTTCTATATGTAATTCCCGATTGATCCCTAAATTGATAATTTGTTCACTATCCATCACCTTTATGACCGGTCTTGTTTCCGAGCCTGCATCAATAAAAATGATTTCAGCAATGAATCCATTGTTCAGTTTGACCCTGCTTCCTATGAAAAAATTAGCGAAGCCTGATAACAAGGTTTTAACTACCCCAATATCAAATTTACCAAAGTCATCATGTAAGATCATTTCTAATACCTTAAACGGTGACTGCTTCTTTCTATAAGTCCTCTCGGAAGTCATGGCGTGAAATACATCTGCAACCGCAATGATTCTTGAGAATAAGTTCATGGGTTTTGTTTTCAACCTCTTGGGATAACCCGTTCCATCTAATCTTCCATGATGCTCAAGAACGGCCATCTTCACACTATCCTTAATGATGGAACTATCTTTAATCATCTTGTAGCTGAAAATAGGATGAGAATGTATCTCCTCATAATCAGATGCTGTCAGGCTTGCCGTTTTATTTAATAACCTTGGTGGCAGCTTTGCCATCCCGCAATCTGCCAGACATCCGCCAATTGCAGCTTGGTAGACATCAGCCCTATTGCATTTCATTTTATATGCGATATATCCTCCTATTAATCCAATGGAAATAGCATGATGATATACATAGTCTTCTTTATTGCAATAGTGGTGCAGCTTCAAAATGTTTCCTGGTTCCTCTAAAGCCTTGTCCATAAGGGGAATCATGATTAAACGAATCATGGCCACCTCGACTTTACTGCCCGCTTGCCAATTTTTAAATAATCGTTTATATGTTTGTACTGACTTAAGATAAAAATCCGTAAAACCCGATGACTCCTCCGTTTCATCCCATTCTGGATCCATTACTTCTTTCGGCAGAAATCTCTTTCCATCAATCAAAGTCTTTTCAACGCTTACCTCTGTTATTAGAAAGGCTTGCAAAGCTTCGATTAATTGCCGGGTCAATATTGTTTTTTCATACATTATGGGTCTGTTCGAAAGACCTCTAATCTCTTTTGACAGAATGCAGCCTTCGATTAAATAGCGAGTTTTCACTAGCAAAATGTTTCACCTCGGTAATATTGGTGAGTATCATTCTACTTGAAAAACATGGTAGAAACTATCTTTTTTATGATTAAATACCTAAATAAATTCAATTTATTAGCATTTTTGTTTTGAATCCCCTTAATATAATAAGTCTTTTTACTCAAATCCAAACACTCATAAAATCAGGTTAAAGTTCATCTAGCACACAAAAAAAGACCCAGCTTAATTGCCTGGATCTTTTTTGTGAAAAGTTTATTCTTCCGTATCTTTTTCAGTTTTTTCATTTTCTTCACTTACAGCAGGTTCAGAATCAGAATCTGGAGTCGTGACCGTTTCTATTTCCATGTCTTTTTCTTCTTCTTCTTCTCTTCCTACGATGGCTACCGTCGAAACATATTCATTATCAGCGGATTCGAGTCGGATAAGCTTAACACCCTGAGTATTACGGCCCGTTTTAGAAATGCCTTCGACTTCCATTCGGATCAATACACCAGCTGCTGTAATAAGCATCAAATCTTCATCTACACCCGTAACTGTTTTCACGGCTATAAGTTCACCATTCTTCTCAGTGACATTACATGTTTTTATTCCTTTTCCTCCACGGCTTTGAATACGGTATTCTTCCGCTGAGGTCCGTTTTCCATAACCGTTTTTCGTAACGATAAGGACTTCTTCATCATCTTCAAGAATTTCCATTCCGACAACTTCATCATTCGTCCCTAAGGAAATCCCTTTCACTCCCGCTGCAGTACGCCCCATTGTCCGTACATCCGTCTCAGGGAAACGAATCATCATCCCGGACTTCGTTCCAATTATGATCTGTTTCTCCCCATTCGTAAGACGGACAGAAATTAATTCATCATCTTCACGTAAACCTAGGGCAATTAAACCATTATTACGGATATTTGCAAAAGAAGACAAAGGTGTACGCTTAGATACCCCATGTCTGGTCGTGAAGAATAAATACCAATCGTCAGCAAATTCCTTCACAGGTATGATTGCGTTGACCCACTCGCCCTTGTCGACTTCCAACAAGTTGATAAGCGGCAATCCTTTTGCCGTCCTACCAAATTCAGGTATTTCATATCCTTTGGAACGATAGACTTTACCTTTGTTGGTGAAGAATAATAGAGTGTCATGAGTCGATGTGGTTAACAAGTGACCGACAAAGTCATCTGTATTCGTTCCCATACCCTGTATTCCGCGCCCCCCGCGTTTTTGACTGCGGTATGTGGTTGCAGGCAAGCGTTTAATATAACCGTTATGCGTAAGTGTCACGATTATATTTTCCTCTGGGATTAAATCTTCATCTTCCAGGCTTTCAAAGCCGGCCAGTGTGATTTCAGTTCTCCGTTTATCATCAAAGCGCTCTTTAATTTCAAGAAGCTCTTCACGGATAATTTCAAGAACCTTTTCCTCATCAGCAAGAATTGCTTTATATTCTGCAATTATAGCCATTAATGCCTGATATTCATCTTCAATTTTTTCACGTTCCAGACCTGTCAAGCGTTGTAAACGCATATCCAGGATAGCTTGCGCCTGTTTTTCGGAAAGTGAGAATTGTGTCATTAAGCCTTCACGGGCAATGTCCGTCGTTTGGGAACTGCGGATCAAAGTAATGACTGCGTCCAAATTATCAAGTGCAATGCGCAAACCTTCTAAAATATGTGCGCGCGCTTCCGCTTTCCGTAAATCAAATTCAGTCCTGCGCCGTATGACTACCTGCTGATGCTCCAAGTAGTAGCGCAGGCATTGTTTTAAATTAAGCACTTTAGGCTGACCGTCCACCAAAGCGAGCAGATTGATTCCGAAGGTGGTCTGCATCGCGGTATGCTTATAGAGGTTGTTTAAAAGGACATTTGCATTAACATCCTTTCGAAGCTCCATGACAATCCGCATGCCATTGCGATCCGATTCATCCCGTAAGTCGGTAATGCCTTCGATTTTCTTATCTCGAGCAAGTTCGGCAATTTTTTCAATCAATCTTGCTTTATTCACTTGATAAGGGATTTCCTTAACAAGGATTACTTGTTTACCATTGGGTTTCTCTTCAATCTCGACTTTCGCACGTTGAATGATTGACCCTTTTCCAGTTTCATAGGCCTTTCTGATTCCACTTCTCCCTAAAATCAAACCTGCTGTCGGAAAGTCCGGACCAGGAATATATTCCATCAACTCAGGAATTGTAATTTCGGGATTCTTGCTTAAAGCCAGTACGCCGTCAATTACTTCACCTAATTGATGTGGTGGAATATTGGTTGCCATCCCTACCGCTATACCTGATGAACCATTCACTAACAAGTTCGGGAAACGGGCAGGCATAACCGCTGGTTCTCTTTCCGAACCATCGTAGTTATCCTGGAAATTGACCGTATCTTTATTTAAATCCCGGAGTAGCTCCATCGAGATTTTTGACATTCTCGCTTCTGTATACCTCATTGCGGCAGCTTGGTCACCATCGACTGAACCGAAATTCCCATGACCATCTACAAGCATATAGCGATAGTTAAAAGGTTGAGCCATCCGTACCATCGTTTCATATACAGCCGAATCACCATGCGGGTGATATTTACCGATTACTTCCCCGACAATACGGGCTGATTTCTTAAATGGTTTATCCGAAGTCATTCCAAGATCGTTCATTGCATAAAGGATTCTTCGGTGTACCGGTTTCAAACCGTCCCTTACATCAGGCAAAGCCCGCGACACGATAACGCTCATCGCATAATCCAAAAACGATGTCCGCATCTCGGTACTTATATTTATTTCTTTAACACCTGATCTTTCATTTTCTGACATGGAGCCAACCTCCTATTAAAAGCTTATACTCTCATCTAAAATTTAACTGTTCGTGCACTATTTAAAGAACAGGATGTAAAAAGCATCCTGTCAAAAATCAGATATCAAGATTTTTTACATAAATTGCATTTTCTTCAATGAAGTTACGTCGCGGTTCCACCTTGTCGCCCATCAACATCTCGAAAGTTTCATCTGCCTCGGCAGCATCTTTCAAACTGACTTGAAGCAACGTTCTCGTTTCAGGGTTCATGGTCGTTTCCCACAATTGCTCTGGGTTCATTTCCCCCAGCCCTTTATAACGCTGCAGGTTAGGCTTAGGAGTACTTGGCAAACTCGCCATGATTTCATCAAGCTCGCGGTCATTATAAGCATAATCTACTTTTTTCCCTTGTTGGATCTTGAAAAGTGGCGGCTGAGCAATATATATATATCCATACTCGATAATTTTTCGCATATACCGGTAGAAGAATGTCAACATCAGTGTCCTGATATGGGCACCATCCACATCGGCATCGGTCATGATGACAATCTTATGGTATCTAGCTTTTTCAATATTGAATTCATCACCAATTCCTGTTCCGAGTGCTGTGATGATCGTCCCTATTTCTTCATTATGCAGGATTCTGTCCAATCGCGCCTTTTCAACATTCAGGATTTTACCCCTTAGCGGTAAAATGGCTTGGAAATGGCGGTCCCGTCCTTGTTTCGCCGAGCCTCCCGCCGAGTTTCCTTCAACGATGTACAATTCACTGATACCCGGGTCCTTGGAAGAACAATCCGCCAATTTCCCCGGAAGATTGGATACTTCCAAAGCACTTTTCCTTCGGGTCAACTCACGTGCTTTCTTCGCTGCCATACGGGCTCTCGCTGCCATTTGCCCTTTATCTACAATTTTCCGGGCCACTGCAGGATTTTCATATAAGAAGGCATCAAGCCTTTCCGAAAGAATGGAATCAGTAACCGTTCTTACTTCAGAGTTTCCGAGTTTGGTTTTCGTCTGACCTTCAAATTGTGGATCAGGATGCTTAATCGAAATGATTGCCGTTAAACCTTCCCGCACATCCTCACCAGAAAAATTGGAATCCGCTTCTTTTAAGAGACCACTTTTCCGTGCATAATCATTGATGACACGGGTCAAGGCAGTCTTGAATCCTGACTCATGCGTACCACCTTCATAGGTGTGGATATTATTGGCAAAGGAGAAGACATTACTGATATAGCTGTCATTATATTGCAATGCCAATTCAACGGAAATTCCATCTTTCTCGCCTTCCATGAAAATGGGTTCCTCATGCAATACCTCTTTAGAACGGTTCAAATGCTCAACATAAGATTTAATGCCGCCCTCATAGTGGAAATCCCTGATTTTCTCTTCTTCCCCACGTTTATCTTCAATGATCAGCTTTAAGCCTTTATTCAGGAATGCAAGCTCACGGATTCGTGTGGCTAATGTATCGAAATCATATTCCAGGGTTTCAGTGAAAATTTCACCATCAGGAATGAAGTGTATAGTCGTTCCTGTATGATCAGTTTCCCCGATGATTTTCAAATCTTCTTTAGGGATACCGCGGTTAAATTGCTGATAATGGACTTTTCCTTCACGATGAACATAAACTTCCAATACTGTGGATAGGGCATTAACTACTGAAGCCCCAACACCATGCAGACCACCGGAAACCTTGTAGCCCCCGCCGCCAAATTTACCGCCCGCATGAAGGACTGTCATGATCACTTCAACTGCTGGCCGTCCCATTTTTTCATGGATGCCGACTGGAATTCCCCGACCATTATCGACTACCGTTATGCTATTGTCTTCTTCGATCGTCACTTTGATTTCCGTACAGAAACCAGCTAGCGCTTCATCAATACTATTATCGACAATTTCCCAAACAAGATGGTGAAGTCCTTTTGCAGAGGTAGAGCCGATATACATCCCCGGACGTTTACGAACTGCTTCTAAGCCTTCTAAAACCTGTATCTGATTCTCATCGTATGCCTGAGCTTGTACTTCTTTTTGTTCCATTGTCATTCGAATCACCTACACTTTTCTTTTGGCATTTATCAATTTTCAGGAGAATTTATAACGTTTAGCTACAATTCAAAGAATATCTATATCATCGATTAAGAGCGATGACTGCAGTGAACGCTTTTTCAAAGTGGACGACGCAAGCGGTGAATAATATACCTGTTTGTCCGTCACTACAATCGATTTAACCGAGTTTTTTGCTAAATGGTAAGTTACATCAGACTTTTTCTCCAAAAATTCACTCATGATTGGAGAGGCCTGAAGAAGTTTCTTATCTAAAATGGCTATGACATCATCCGTTTTCACAAGAATGTCTTCACCAATATGGAGATACATACATTCACCTCATCATTTAACCTTTTTTATACTTCCTTGACTCACATAAAAGGTGGACGCTTCTCTTAGGGTTTGATGATCGATTCCATCAACGGAGGGTGTCGTCACAAATGTCTGCACTTTCCCTTGTATTGTATTCAGTAAATGGGATTGACGGAAATCGTCAAGTTCCGATAACACATCATCCAATAATAAAATGGGATACTCGCCGATCTCTTCATGGATCAGCTCAATTTCGGCAAGTTTCAAAGACAGGGCAGTCGTACGCTGTTGTCCTTGTGAACCATAGGTCTGGACATCGCGGTCATTCACAAAAAAAACCAGGTCGTCACGATGAGGACCTACCAATGTTACACCCCGTTCAATCTCCCTTGTTTTTATTTTATCAAATTTTTCTGTGTATACTTCTATCATTTTCGTCAAATCCATAGATTCTGATACATCAAGCGACGGTTTATATTGGATTTTCAATACTTCTAGATTTCTGGAGATCCCCGAATGAATCGGCTCTGCCCATTGCTGGAGCTTTAAAAGAAACTCGTATCTTCTTTCGACAATTTTCGCTGCATACTGAATAAATTGATCAGTCAGCACGTCAAGCATCGTCGTATCCGTTTGTTTCCGGGTCTGCAGAAGCTTTAAGTAATGATTTCTTTGTTGAAGTATTTTATGATATTGGCTCATATCATGAAGGTATACGGGAGAAACCTGGCCAATTTCCATATCTATAAAACGGCGTCTGACTAGAGGACTTCCCTTTACAAGGTTAAGATCCTCAGGCGCAAACATGACCACATTCATATTTCCGACATATTGACTCAACTTTCTTTGTTCAATATGGTTGCACTTCGCCTTTTTCCCTTTTTTTGAAATGGTCAGCTCAAGTGGTATTGAGGTATTTCTCTTTCTAACTCTTCCTTCTATTTTAGCATACTCTTCATCCCAGCGAATAAGTTCTTTATCATTTGAGGTCCGATGGGATTTTGCCATGGCTAAAACAAAAATGGATTCCATGACATTTGTTTTTCCTTGAGCATTTTCGCCGAGGATTACATTGACTTTATTCTCAAAAGTCAGATTCAATTCGGTATAGTTGCGGTAATTTTTCAAACTTATATTTTCAATATACATATTCCGCTCTTCCCTTATGTTTTAGCTTGTAATTGTGTAGGTGCCAAATCCAGGAATCTCTATTTTATCACCTGATCTTAATTTTCTGCCCCTTCTCACGTCTAATTCGCCATTAATGTAAACCTCATATTCACTTAAGAACCATTTCGCCATTCCGCCGCTTTGAATCAAATCGGCCAGTTTCAGGAATTGTCCAAGCGTAATATATTCGGTATTGATTTTTATGGAGTCCATTTCATGCCTCACTCATTTCTAAGTAGTCTTTAATATTTCATTTTACTAAATTAATCCCATTAAGACAAAGTATAGCTTTTTCAGTTCTTATTTTTAGCGATTCAGCGTTCCGTACAGCATTGAAAAAATGCTAAAAACCCTTTGGAAACCTATATTTAAATATAAAAAAATTAAAGACCTGCTATACAAGCCTTTAATTTTTTTGAAATATTATTTTAGCTTAATAAGTCCTTACCGGAAGAATTAATTGCAGCATGGAATCATCATGTAGCGGGCGAATGACAAACGGACGCATTGCACCTGTGAAATTAATTTTTATATCGGAACCTTCCAATGCTTTTAGAGCATCCATTACAAATTTGGCACTGAATGAGATTTTCAGGTCTTCACCTTCAATGGCTTCTGCCTGAACCTCTTCAATTACTTTACCAATTTCAGGAGTGTTGGAAGAGACTTCGATTATACGGCCTTCCAGGGTTGTCAATTTGACGACATTATTTCTTCCTTCTCTCGCCAATAAAGAAGCCCTGTCGATCGCTTGGAGAAAATCTTTAGTGTGAACAGTCACGTCCGTTTTGCTATCAGATGGAATCAAGCGTGATGTATCGGGATAATTCCCTTCAAGCAGTCTTGAGAAGAATAATAAATTTTCAGCTTTGAAAAGTACTTGGTTTTCGGTAATGACGATTTCGATGAGTTCGTTCGTATCATCAAGGATCTTACTTAACTCATTTAGACTTTTACCTGGGATTACAACACTATAGGTCCCGTTAATTTTATTTTCTATTTTGGCTGTTCTCATTGCAAGCCTATGACTATCTGTTGCAATACAGGTCAATTCGTCATCTTGAACCTTCAAGTTTACACCTGTTAAGATGGGCCGTGTTTCTGACGTGGACACTGCAAAGCCAGTTTGGCGGATAAGGGTCTTCAAAAGGTCCGTTGGAAGTTTGAAAATATTTTCTTCTTCAATGATCGGAAGATGCGGATATTCCTCAGGATCCAGTCCATTTAGATTAAATTCAGCTTTACCTGAGCGAATAATCGTTTGAAAGTTATTCTCCACTTCAATTTCTACAGTATCCATCGGTAGCTTTTTGACAATTTCACTGAAAAAACGAGCATTAAGGACAATACCGCCGCTAGTTTTAACTTCAACAATCTCATCTCCGTCAACCTCAGCAGGGATGAATGATTGGATGGAGATATCTGAATCACTTCCTGTCAGAGTGACACCCTCACTAGTGACGCTTATTTTTATCCCCGTTAGAATCGGAATCGTCGTCCTTGATGTGACTGCTTTCATTACTTCTTGGACACTATGAACTAATCGATCTCTTTGGATTATAAATCTCATGTTTCATCCTCCAATTTTTTTATTGCCGAATAGGCATATATATTAATAATTTTTATTAAAAAAGATAGTAGTAATAGTAGTAGGGCCTGTTGATATGTGGATAAGTCCACTCAACCTAAGGAAAAACAGTCTATCCACATGTGGACAGACTGTGTGTAAGTAGTCGTCAGTTATTCACATTATCCAGAATCTATTATACCCTCAGCTGGTCCTGGATTTCTTTAACCTGACGTTGAAGCTGGGTATCTGTTTGCATGAGTTTGGAGATTTTTTCATGCGCATGGATAACGGTCGTATGATCGCGACCTCCAAATTCATCACCTATCTTGGGCAGGGATGAGTCCGTTAACTCCCTGGAAAGATACATGGCAATCTGTCTTGGAAAGGCTACGGATTTAGTCCGCTTTTTCGCCTTGAAATCCTCAAGTTTGACACTATAATGTTCACCGACCGTCTTCTGGATTTCCAAAATGGTGATTATTTTAGGTTTGGAGCTAGGGATGATGTCTTTTAATGCTTCAGCTGCCAAATCGGCATTTATATCTTTATTGATCAACGAAGAATAGGCGACGACACGAATAAGTGCACCCTCCAGCTCACGAATATTGGAATCGATTTGGTTGGCAATATAGAGCATGACTTCATTCGGGATATCAAGGCCCTCAGCTTTTGCCTTTTTACGCAATATGGCAATCCGCGTTTCCAGATCAGGAGGTGTGATATCCGTGATCAAGCCCCACTCAAACCTTGAACGGAGGCGATCCTCGAGTGTAGGTATCTCTTTTGGCGGGCGGTCACTCGAGATGACAATCTGTTTGCTTTCTTCATGCAACGCATTGAATGTATGGAAAAACTCTTCTTGGGTTTGTTCTTTTCCCGCAAGGAATTGAATATCATCAATTAATAAAACATCCACGCTTCGATATCTATCACGGAATTCCCCAGCTTTATTGTCCCGGATCGAGTTGATGAATTCATTCGTGAACTTTTCAGACGATAAATAAACGACCTTTGCATTCGGATTATGCTCAAGAACATAATGCCCGATTGCATGCATTAAATGAGTTTTTCCAAGACCTACGCCCCCGTATATGAATAAGGGATTATAGGCTTTGGCAGGAGCTTCTGCGACAGCGAGAGACGCGGCATGGGCAAAACGATTGCCGGAGCCGATGACAAATGTATCGAAGGTATTTTTCGCATTCAGCATATGCTGTGGAAATGCAGCATGCTCTTTGTCCTGTTTTTTTATCTTTTTAGGCTGAACAGGAACGGTGAAATCATCATCTTCTTGATTAGGGGGAATGATGAATTTTGCTTCCAATTCCTCACCGGTAAGTTCAAACAATACATCGGAAATAAGATGGGAATAGCGTTCTTCAAGCCAATCCCTGGCAAATTCATTGGGGGCGGTGACTGTTAAGGTATCACCTTGCAGTAAATAAGCCTTGGTTGATTTAAGCCAAGTTTCAAAGCTTGGTTTACTGATTTTTTTTTCGATTTTTCCGAGCGCCTGGTTCCAGAGGCTATCGATGTTATCCAAACTTATCCCTCCTTTGCAAAAAAATTTTAATAATTGTATCTAAATGTATAGGCACAAATAAACTCATCGATTGCCGTCTTGATATTAATTTTGACAGCAAAGGTTCGGTGAGCTGTATAAGGGATTTTGTGTTGTGTTACGTAAAGTGCCTAAAAAACTATATCTTGCGCTGTACAACTTTTGTACAGACTACATCTGGTAAGCCAGTGCAGATTTGAATGTTTATTCATCAACAGGCATTTTAAGAATTATATAATAAAGAAGAAAAAAGGGTTTTCGACAATATCCACCATCTGTGGACAGATTAATATACACAGGTCGAATAAACTATCCACAAGTTATACACAGTCTGTGGATAAACGTCCCCTGTTGATAAAGTTATTCAGAGTGAAAACACAAATATAATATCAGAAAATCAGGCGTCTTGCAATGGGTTAGAAAACTTTATCCACAACTTACCGAGCTTGTGGGAAAAACTTTTCCACAGGCCATTGTTATGTGCAAAAGTCTATAAAATGGTTTGTGGATAGAAAAAAACATGTCGAATTTTATCCACAGACCGTGATTACAGGCTCGAATTAATTAACTTGAACCAAGTTGTTCAAGCCGGAAGACCTGCATGAGACAGATTGAAAGTGATTCAGGTTCATACTTAGTTATTTGTCGAATGTTGTGTCGATCGAGGAATGATTCAATGCGAATTTCATATTTGAGCTCATCGATAAAATGATGGAAATTTTCCTTTCCCCAAAAATTTCTATATCAGTTCGGAGCAAAATCATTTACAATAGGCTAGGTAGTAAAAAAAGGCCTACTGGACATTGAGCATTAAAATGAAATATTTTTATGGATGAGGTTGACAAGTAGAAACCTCCATCTATATAATTGTAAAGACTGTCTTTAACTGTTATTCCTCAGGGAGGTGTCATATAATGAAAAGAACTTATCAACCGAATAACCGCAAACATAGTAAAGTTCACGGTTTCCGTGCACGTATGAGCACGAAAAACGGACGTAGAGTAATCGCTGCACGTCGCCGTAAGGGCAGAAAAGTATTATCTGCATAGACCACTGAAAAGTCTCAGTGGTCTTTTTTCGCAAAATAAGGGATTTACTGAGACTCAATTCATGTAATGAAGGTGTAAAAATGAAAAAAAAGTTAAGGATTAAGAAAGAGGACGAATTTCAGCTTGTGTTTAAAAAAGGTGAATCTTCTGCTAATCGGCAATTCGTTGTCTATGTCCTTGAAAAGCCGGGTCAGGATTATTTTCGGATCGGCCTTTCAGTCAGTAAAAAAATCGGGAACGCCGTGGTTAGGAACCAAATCAAAAGATACATACGGCAAGCGTTTTTGGAATTGAAAGAAGATATAGAAGAGGGTAAGGATTATATTGTGATTGCTCGAAAGCCAGCGGCGGAGATGGACTTTTTCCAGGTGAAAAGCAGCTTGATCCATGTCCTGAAACGTTCTAAATCATTAAACTTTAAAAAGAAAAAACAATAAAGCCCCCTTATATCGAATAAGCACTCCCCGGATCATGTGGTTACTTGAGAAAGATGACATAGAAAATTCCGATTGTAAGCTGTGGAAAAAAGTGGATTGCTTTTCCTTGAAATCTTCTAATAAACAGTTCACAATTGTTTCAAAAAAGATTGATTGCAGTTAGGAGGAAATTACGGTTGAAAAAACGAATATTACTCATTATTGGACTAGCCTCGATAATGATGTTGTTAGCAGGGTGTACGGAAATTAAAGAACCTATTACAGCGGAGAGTGAAGGTTTTTGGAATTCATACATTGTCTATCCATTATCAGCCCTGATCATTTGGCTTTCTGAAGCATTTGGCGAGAACTATGGTTTGGGAATCATCGGTGTTACACTTATCATTCGCTTAGCATTACTCCCATTAATGATCAAACAGGTGAAAAGCTCGAAAGCAATGCAGGCCATTCAGCCTGAGATGAAAGAACTTCAAGCAAAATACAGCTCAAAAGATGCTGCCACACAACAAAAACTACAGCAAGAAACAATGGCTCTATTTTCAAAATATAATGTGAATCCATTGGCGGGATGTTTGCCGATATTGGTGCAAATGCCGATTTTGATCGGATTTTACCATGCAATCAGCCGTACGGAAGAAATTGCTTTACATAGTTTTCTTTGGTTTGATTTAGGTTCACCGGATCCTTATTATATTTTACCGGTCGTTGCAGGTATCACGACTTTTATTCAGCAAAAGATGTCCATGGCTGGAATGAACTCCAATCCACAAATGGCGGCACAAATGACCATGATGCTTTACATCATGCCAATCATGATTGTTGTTTTTGCTATTAATTTCCCCGCTGCTCTTTCTCTTTACTGGGTAGTTGGTAACCTTTTTGGTATCGTTCAAACATATTTCATCAAAGGTCCGGATCTTAGAAAAGCAGCTGCGGAAAACGCGGGAGGGGCAAAGAAAAAGTGAAAAAGGTAACTGCTACAGGACAATCTGTCGAAGAAGCAGTAAATTTAGCTTTAGCTCAACTGAACAGCACTAAAGATCGCGTGGAGATAGAAATAGAAGATGAGGGCAAAAAAGGATTTTTTGGTTTATTTGGTGCAAGGAAGGCCATTGTCCATGTGACATTGCCTGCAGATCCCATTGAAGAGGCACTTGGATTTTTGAAGAAAGTCAGCGTGGAGATGGGAGTCGATGCACAAATTGATGTCACCCGTAAAGGGAAGAACGTAACTTTCCATTTATCAGGTGATAAAATTGCATTATTGATTGGAAAAAGGGGTCAAACACTAAATTCACTTCAGTATTTAGCGCAGCTTGTTGCAAATCGGTATTCGAAGCAGTATTTGAATATTACTGTAGATGCAGAAGATTATCGAAATCGCCGCAATGACACCTTAATCCAATTGGCTGAAAGAATGGCAAATAAAGCCATGAAAACAGGTAAGGCTGTTTCACTCGAGCCGATGCCATCTTATGAACGTAAGGTCATCCATAATGCCCTCTTGGATTATCCAAAAATAAAAACAACTTCAAGTGGGACTGAGCCATATCGCCACTTGGTCATTACTCCACTTAAATGAACCTTCTGCTTTTTAAGCAGGGGTTCTTTTTTTAGGCCATGAAATCGTTGTGTCGAAGATTTTTTTTCAAAGCAGCAATTCAACAATAACTGACAAATTTCTTTTCACCTTCTTGATTCGTAAAGGGAATGGAAGAAAGGGAAGCGGGCGATGTTTGTTATTCACATGTGGATAAGTTAGAATAGATGTTACAGAATATGGATTAATTGCATGTGGATAACTCCTGGAGAGGAGGAGTATCTACTTTTTTTCATGAATATACTGTGGTATTGTAGTAATTTAGGGATTCGACGATTTTATTAAAAGAAAAAAATAGAACCATCAATATATAAGAGGTGAAAGCATGGAATTCGATACAATCACCGCTATCTCTACTCCCTTAGGGGAAGGGGCAATCGCCATCGTTAGAATCAGCGGTGATGAGGCCATAGAAATAGCCGATAGGATCTTTAAAGGACCAGGTGGAAAAGGATTGCTTGAAGTGAAATCACATACGATTCATTATGGCCACCTTATCCAGCCCAAAACAGGTGAAATCATAGAGGAAGTCATGGTTTCTGTCATGATGGGTCCAAAGACATTTACAAGAGAAGATGTAGTTGAAATAAATTGTCACGGTGGAATCGTTTCGGTCAATCGGGTATTGCAGCTTATTCTCTCACAAGGTGCTCGTTTAGCGGAACCTGGTGAATTTACGAAACGGGCTTTTTTGAATGGCAGGATCGACCTCTCTCAAGCTGAGGCCGTTATGGATTTAATCCGGGCTAAAACGGATAAAGCCATGAATGTTGCATTAGGTCAAATGGAAGGCAGGCTTTCGAAATTAATCCAAAACCTGCGCCAAGAAATTTTACAGACCCTCGCTCAAGTCGAGGTAAATATAGATTATCCGGAATATGATGATGTCGAAGAAATGACACATCGTTTATTTTTGGAAAAGGGCAGTTATGTGAAGAAGGAAATTGAGAAACTGCTTCACACGGCCCAACAGGGGAAAATACTTCGGGATGGGCTTGCGACCGTTATCATAGGGCGCCCTAATGTCGGAAAATCTTCTCTGCTTAACAGCTTAGTTCATGAAAATAAAGCGATCGTCACTGATATTCCAGGTACAACACGTGACGTAATCGAAGAGTATGTCAATGTTCGCGGTGTACCGCTTAAACTTGTCGATACGGCAGGAATTCGCGAAACGGAAGATATCGTCGAACGAATTGGAGTTGAACGGTCCCGTGCAGTATTAAAAGAGGCTGATTTAATATTGCTTGTATTGAATTATTCCGATGATTTAACTACTGAGGATGAGAAACTATTTCAAGCGGTTGAGGGTATGGATGTCATCGTTATCATCAATAAAACCGACCTTCCGCAAAAAATCGATATGGCCAAGGTTAAGGAAAAGGCGGCGTCCCATAAAGTTGTTACGACTTCATTACTGGAGGATCGAGGGGTCGATGAATTGGAAGAAGCCATCGCTTCTTTATTTTTCGAGGGTTCTTTAGAAACGGGAGACCTGACCTATGTTTCCAATGCCAGACATATAGCTTTGCTGGGGCAGGCATTACAGTCTATCGAAGATGCAATCGATGCTATTGAAATGGGGACACCGGTTGATTTGGTTCAAATCGATTTCACGAAAGCATGGGAGCTACTTGGAGAAATCATTGGCGAAAGCGTTCAGGATAATTTGATCAACCAATTGTTCTCTCAATTTTGTTTAGGAAAATAAGCGTAAAAGGAGGAAAAGGATATGCAGTACGAAGCAGGTAGCTATGATGTCATTGTTATTGGTGCCGGTCATGCTGGCAGTGAGGCAGGCCTTGCAGCGGCAAGAGTCGGAGCTAAAACGTTGATGATCACCATTAACTTGGATATGGTCGCCTTCATGCCATGCAATCCCTCTGTTGGTGGGCCGGCAAAAGGGATAGTCGTTAGGGAAATAGACGCTTTAGGCGGAGAAATGGGGAAAAATATCGACAAGACCCATATTCAAATGAGGATGCTCAATACAGCTAAAGGTCCAGCTGTTCGTGCATTGAGGGCGCAGGCAGATAAATTTCTCTATCAACAAGAAATGAAAAAGACGATAGAAGACCAAGAAAATCTAACATTGATTCAAGGAATGGTAGAGGAATTAATTGTTGAAAACAACGTATGCACGGGGGTCATCACTAAAACAGGCGCGGTGTACCGTGCGAAAACTGTCGTAATCACGACTGGAACATATTTACGCGGTGAAATCATTTTAGGGGAACTGAAATATTCAAGCGGCCCTAATAATCAGCAGCCTTCCATCAGGCTTTCTGAACATTTAGAGCAGTTAGGATTTGATTTGGTCCGTTTTAAAACGGGAACGCCGCCACGCGTGAATAGCTCTTCCATAGATTACAGCAAGACGGAAATTCAGCCTGGCGATGAAGTGCCGCGTGCATTTTCTTATGAAACGACAAAGTTCATAACGGATCAATTGCCATGCTGGTTAACGTACACGAATGAGGGGACACACCAGCTCATTGATGAGAATCTACATCGTTCACCAATGTATTCGGGAATGATAAAAGGAACCGGTCCGCGTTATTGTCCATCGATTGAAGATAAAGTCGTACGTTTTAATGATAAACCAAGGCATCAAATATTCCTGGAACCTGAAGGCCGCAATACAAAGGAAGTTTATGTGCAAGGTTTATCTACAAGTTTGCCTGAGGATGTGCAAGTGAAAATCCTGCAAACAATTCCAGGACTTGAAAAGGCGGAAATGATGCGCGCTGGATATGCAATTGAATATGATGCTATCGTTCCTACACAGCTATGGCCTACACTTGAAACGAAGAAAATCAAAAATCTCTATACTGCTGGCCAAATTAACGGGACATCCGGCTACGAGGAAGCGGCAGGACAAGGATTGATGGCCGGTATTAATGCAGGATTGAATGCAATGGGTAAAGAAGAACTGATATTAAGCCGTTCGGATGCCTATATTGGTGTTCTCATTGATGACCTTGTAACGAAAGGCACGAATGAACCATACCGATTGCTGACTTCACGTGCAGAATATCGTTTATTATTGCGTCATGATAATGCCGATTTGCGCTTAACGGAAATTGGATTCAATATCGGAATGATCAAAGAAGAGCGCTACAATCGATTCCTTATGAAAAAAGAAGCGGTTGAAATGGAAAAGGAACGACTGAAATCAAACTTCATCAAACCGACCAAAGAAGTACAAGAAGTCATTACTGCAAGTGGCGGCAGTGAGTTAAAGGATGGAATCCGGGCCTCCGATTTATTGAAACGGCCTGAAATGGATTATTCCCATATTCAGAAGCTGGCGCCAAGTGATGACGAACTGAGCGATGATGTGACGGAACAGGTCGAAATCCAGATCAAGTATGAAGGATATATCGAAAAATCCTTGCAGCAAGTCGATCGCCTGAAAAAAATGGAGAATAAAAAGATTCCAGAGAATATCGATTATGATGCAATTTCTGGACTTGCAACGGAAGCACGTCAAAAATTAAAGCAGGTCCACCCGCTATCAGTAGCTCAGGCTTCAAGAATTTCCGGTGTGAATCCCGCTGATGTTTCCATTTTGCTTGTTTATTTGGAACAAGGAAAGATTGCCAGAGTATCTCAGTAATGGAAATACCCGAAAAGGATTGAAAAGACATGAATATTGAACAGTTCCAACAAGCACTGCTGGAGAAAGGGATCGAGCTTTCTCCTCAACAGCTTGATCAGTTTGACACTTATTATCGATTATTGGTGGAATGGAACGAAAAGATGAACTTAACAGCCATCACTGATAAAGAAGAAGTCTATCTTAAGCATTTTTATGATTCAATCAGTGCAGCCTTCTATTTTGACTTTAACAAACCATATCGAATTTGCGATGTTGGGGCTGGAGCTGGATTTCCGAGTATTCCATTGAAGATTTGTTTCCCTGATATCCACGTCTCGATTGTGGATTCTTTGAATAAGCGAATTTCTTTTTTGAATCACCTTGCGGATTCCCTGCAATTAAAGGGAGTTTCCTTCTATCATGACCGGGCGGAAACCTTCGCCCAAAAACAGGAGCATCGCGAATCCTATGATATTGTCATGGCAAGGGCAGTTGCCAGGATGTCCGTTTTAAGTGAACTATGTTTACCGCTCGTTAAACTGGATGGGACATTCATTGCCATGAAAGCGGCTAGTGCACAAGATGAAATGGACACAGGGAAGAAGGCCATTTTCACGTTAGGCGGAAAAATTGAAGAAATTCATCCTTTCACATTGCCAGAGGAAAATAGTGAAAGAAACATCATTACTGTAAAAAAAGTGAAGAGGACTCCTAAAAAATACCCGAGAAAACCAGGGACACCGAATAAGCAGCCTATTGAATAACCTCCGTAGGATGAGTAAGTTTTCATAGTAAGCGTAGATGATTCAGATATATATGGCTGGTACTTGCCCTTATTTTCTTTTACTATAAATGTATGACCTTATTATTTTCACTCTAAACTTGTGCCCTATGCTGGCTGATTCAGGGAAATAATTTTGGGCAAGCCGGCCGATATTTTTCATAACTGGCCGTCCATTCCTAAATTATTGCCTTGATGGCGCCAGTCGACATGTTTTTTACAGTGTAGGGCCATATGTATAACCATGTCGGGAAATGTATGCAGGACTTGTCCTTTAAATAGAGAATATGTTATTTGGGAGTTTTAAAAGGTGGTGTAGGAAGATGAAGCATCCTTTTTCGCGGTTCTTTGGGTTTGGCGAAAAAGAGGAAGAGCAACTAGAGATGGAGACACCTAGCAATAATAATGAAGAGATAAGAAAAATTTCCATTTCTGATATTGTGCCTAATCGATTTCAACCAAGGACCGTTTTTAATGACGATAAAATTGCCGAATTGGCCCAAACGATCCATACACATGGGATCATTCAACCAATTGTAGTAAGGACTTATGGTCAGGGAAAGTATGAAATCATTGCAGGTGAGCGTCGTTTTCGGGCCATGCAAAAGCTTGGCTGGGAATTGGCGCCCGCAATAATCAAAGATTTCACCGATACAGAAACGGCTTCCGTTGCGCTGATAGAAAACCTTCAGCGTGAAGAACTGACACCGATTGAAGAAGCTTTGGCTTATGGAAAGCTATTGGAGCTGCATAGTTTAACACAAGAAGCTTTGGCACAAAGACTGGGAATAGGACAATCTACCGTGGCGAATAAACTACGGCTGCTTAAGCTGCCCCAGGAGGTTCAGGATGCACTTCTTCAAAAGCAAATTACGGAACGCCATGCCCGCTCGTTGATACCGTTGAAGAGTCCTGAAAAGCAGCTTAAACTGCTTTTGGAAATCATCGAAAAAGGGTTAAACGTCAAACAGACCGAAGAGCAGGTCGTCAAGCTTTTGACGGGTACTGTGCAGAAGCCGAAACCTAAGCGAAAAGCGTTTAGTAAAGACATGAGGATTGCCGTGAATACCATACGCCAATCACTCAATATGGTTACAGACAATGGAATAAATTTGGATGCAGAGGAAGAAGAATTCGAGGAGTATTATCAGTTCACGATTAAAATACCCAAGAAGAAAACTTGATTCCCTATCCTTACCCGCTTGGTAGTCTCCGATTACCAAGCTTTTTTTATTTTCGGTCAAAACTGGTATTTCCACTTTAAAAAACATTCAACTTTTCCCGGATTTTTAATGCTTTTAGATATATTTCAAATTTTAAGAGGAATTTCAGAAAACGATTTCTTCCAGTAACATTCATGATAAAATAGAAAGAAATAAATGGATTTACGGTAAAAATCAATAGATAAAAGCGTGATGAAGATAGTTGAAAGCGGGTGAATTCGTGGGTAAGATTCTCGCCATTGCCAATCAAAAGGGCGGTGTTGGAAAAACGACAACTTCTGTCAGCCTAAGTGCTTGTCTTGCTTACATAGGACAGAAAGTCTTAATGGTCGATATTGACCCGCAGGGAAATGCGACAAGCGGTGCAGGTATTGACAAAGCAGATGTGGAACAATGTATTTATGATGTATTGGTTGATGATATCGAGGCCAGTACCGTCATCATGGAAACAAAGGTAGAAAACCTATATGCCATACCTGCGACAATTCAACTGGCAGGTGCAGAAATTGAACTTGTTCCAACCATCTCTAGGGAAGTCCGGTTAAAAAGGGCATTAGAAGAGGTGCAGGGCCAATATGATTACATTGTGATTGACTGCCCTCCATCTTTGGGTTTGCTTACGCTTAATGCCTTAACGGCCGCCGATGCAGTTTTGATTCCGGTACAATGTGAATACTATGCATTGGAAGGTTTGAGTCAACTATTGAACACGGTCCGCCTCGTCCAAAAGCATTTGAACCATGATTTGAAAATCGAGGGTGTGCTATTGACGATGTTGGATGCAAGAACGAATCTAGGTCTCCAGGTCATAGAAGAGGTCAAAAAATACTTTCAGGATAAAGTCTATCAAACCATCATTCCCCGCAATGTCCGTTTGAGTGAAGCACCGAGCCATGGAGAACCGATAATTATATATGATCCAAAGTCACGAGGGGCGGAGGTCTATTTAGAACTGGCAAAGGAAGTGGTATCAAATGGCTAAAGGACTTGGCAAAGGACTTAACGCACTTTTCAATAGTGGGGAAATCAGTAAAGATGAAATCGTGCGAGAAATCAAATTAAGGGAATTAAGGCCAAATCCTTATCAGCCCCGGAAGAGCTTTCGGCTTGAAGCTATAGAGGAATTAAAGCAATCCATCATGGAACATGGGATATTACAGCCGATTATTGCCCGGGAAAGCATTAAGGGATATGAAATCGTGGCTGGGGAAAGGCGTTATCGTGCTGCCGAGGAAGCTGGTTTAAAGACAGTTCCGGTCGTTGTGAGGAAATTGAGCGAACAGCAGATGATGGAACTGGCGATTTTGGAAAACCTGCAAAGGGAAGATTTGAATCCGATCGAGGAGGCTGTCGCTTATCAAACGCTTCTGGAAAAATTGGAATTCACCCAGGAGCAGTTGGCCAATCGGCTGGGGAAAAGCCGTCCCCATATCGCAAACCATGTTAGATTGCTATCTTTGCCTGAAGGGATTAGGAGATATATCTCCGACGGGGAAATTTCCATGGGGCATGGCCGGGCATTGCTAGGTTTAAAGAAAAAAGAGATGCTTAAGCCGGTAGCGGATAAAATCCTCAAAGAAGGAATGAATGTCAGACAGCTAGAGCAATATATACATCAATTGAATGATACCGTTTCACGTGAAACTAAACCTAAGAAACAAGAAAAAAAAGATATCTTCATAAAGCAACGGGAGACAAGTCTGCGTGAAAGACTAGGAACGAGCGTAACGATAAAACAAAGCAAGAAAAAAGGAAAAATAGAAATAGAATTCTTTTCAAAGGAAGATTTAGAGAGAATTTTGAACTTGATCGATCAAGAGAACCTATCCTCTTAGATCCCCTTTATGAAAAGACCGTGACGACATATGCAGAAAATTAGGTGGATGAGATGGTATTATTAGGGGCTTTGGTGAATGGTGCCTGTATTTTAATCGGTTCGATTTTAGGAAGGTTTTTACAACATATACCTGAAAAGATAAAAGAAACGGTTATGAGCGGTATCGGTTTGGCTGTCATGGTCTTAGGTTTGCAGATGGGCTTAAAAAGCGATAATTTCCTTGTTGTCATTTTAAGTATTGTTGGAGGGGCTGTCCTCGGTGAATGGATGAATCTTGAGGCTAGGCTAAATTCTTTAGGCAATTGGCTTGAACGCAGGATGAAAGCGAAGGAAGGAATTTCGATATCTCAGGGATTTGTAACGGCCACGCTCATATTTGGCATTGGGGCGATGGCCATCATCGGTGCCCTGGATAGCGGTATCCGGAATGATCATGACGTTTTGATAACAAAAGCGATCATCGATGGCTTTACAGCATTGGTCCTCGCCAGTACGCTTGGCATAGGTGTACTTTTTTCAGCATTTCCGGTCATTCTTTATGAGGGATTCATAGCGATTTTCTCAAGGCAGATCAATACGATGATCCCAACTGCTTTAATGGATTCCTTTATACTGGAAATGACGGCAACTGGGGGAGTCATGATTTTGGCAATTGGTTTGAATATTATCGGTCTGACCAAAATAAGGGTGGCAAATCTGCTTCCGGGCATAATGATCACCGCGATTCTGGTTACTCTCATGTATTATGTATAAAAAAGAAGGAAGGGGATGGCTGGCCCTTTCCTTCTTTTTTATGATAAGAAAAAACCGATCATAGGGTTTTTTCTTGCTTGAATGACCATGTGAAAGGAGTGATGGAAGGTTTTACTGGATAATGATTTTGTGCTTCATAAATCCCCTCGGCAATGGTTTTGGCCATTTTTAGCACAAGATTAAGACGTGTGTTCTGCAAGACCATGAACTCCATGAATCCACTTACATTCACGATTCCTGTAATATGTGCATTTCCGACGGAAGGAAGGTCTTTATTGACCCCAGCCCCTGGCTTCACTGGTCCCTGGCCGATTTGAACGATGCCGACGCTTTTCATTTTCCCTAAGCAAGCATCGATTCCGACGATAAAGGGATTGGCGTGCATCTTTTTGATTTCATTTAATTTTTCATGTAAATTCATCGCATGTATAGGGTCATCCAGAGTACCATGAACATGGAATGAAGAAGAACCGTTTTCAGCTTTTTCACTAAGCAGAGTGCCGACAAGTGGTCCGAGTGAATCGCCTGTGGAACGGTCCGTGCCTATGCAGACGATGACGATTGGTTGGAGCTTTCCGGTCGGTAGGAGATTGATTAATTCCTGGGAAATTTGTTTGGATGCATCCGTATCTTCATGCAGGATGCGACTCAATCTATTTTTATTATTATTAAATAGACTAGAATTCAGATTCATCGGCTCAACTCCTTTACTTTATTTGGTATTACAGTATACGGATAAAAAGGGGAAAATATACGGTATTTAACATCTTGGATGAGGGAATTTTTTGTAGAACATGCAAACAGGTGAAGGGGATATGAATCGGCGTTATCCTCTACCAATTGCTTTCATTTATACTTTCTAGTAAATAATTACTTTAATATTTGGGAAAAAACTTCTAATTCTTTTACCTATATACCCAATTTTTTTTTGTACAGAAACCATTATTTATTGATAAAATAGAGAAAATCCTCTACTTCATGGTTATATCAGTGCATGAAGGGTAGAGGAATCCGTCTATATGGAAAAATCATATAGACGATATAAAAGTTTTGCAGTTAATTGCATTAGGCAGGAGGAAAATATGGATCGCATTTATGATAACGTTACAAAAGAGATATTGGATGAAAAGATATGGCTGCTGATGGGCGAGGGGATTATTAAAATCTTCCTTGTTCTGTTGTTATCGCGTATTATTATTAGAATAGGAAAGACTATTCTGAATAAATTTTTCAAAGCGCGTTTAAGGAGTCCCATTCGGGTATCGGAGCGCAGGGAAGCGACACTCATTAAATTGCTCGAAAATATCATTACCTATGTCATCAATTTCATTGCCTTGATAATGATTCTGGAAATTTTCGGGATTGAAGTAATGCCATTACTCGCTGGTGCCGGTGTTCTCGGTTTGGCAGTTGGTTTTGGTGCTCAAAGTTTGGTCAAGGATATAATTACAGGATTTTTCGTTATTTTTGAAGATCATTTCTCGGTTGGGGATTATATTAAAATCAATAATTTTGAAGGGGAAGTCATTGAAATCGGGCTTCGTACAACGAAAATTAAAAGCGGTGCAGGTGAATTGCATTTCATACCCAACGGAAGCATCGTTCAGGTCACGAATTATTCCATTTTAAATAGTATGGCTGTTGTTGATGTGACCATACCTAACGATGGATCGATCGAGCGTGCTGAAAAGGTGCTGATTGATCTTTTAAACAGTATGGAGGGCAAATACGATGCATTGATCAAAACACCTGAATTTTTGGGAATTGAAAAAATTAGTCCTGAAGAAATCGTCTTTCGGATTAAGGCGGAAACAAAGCCGATGCATCACATTGAAATCAGTAGGATATTAAAAATTGAAATAAGTGCTGCGCTTGATTCAAGTGGGATTAAATCTACGTACAATGGCAGCGAGTCATAGGAATTAGGGGGCTCATGGTTATGGAAGAAAAGGAATTTGCACTTAAGGATATTGTGGAAATGAAGAAACCGCATCCTTGTGGAGTGAATAAGTGGAGAATTATACGGATCGGTATGGATATCCGGATAAAATGTGAAGGGTGCGGCCATAGCGTGATGCTGCCTCGACGTGAATTCGCGAAGAAAATGAAAAAAGTTCTGCAAAAGCATGAGGAGTGATCATGCTTTTTTTTTGGAGTGAAAGTAGTCCTGCGTTTCTCATGATTTACTTGTCTTTTTAGGAAGCGAAATCTATAATTGGGAAAGGTTTAGGTAATTGGAGGGTCTTTAAAGAAGATCAGTTCTTTTCCCATATGTACGAATCATCTTGAAGGAGTGAAATATAAATGGCTTTAACAGCTGGTATAGTCGGTTTGCCTAACGTAGGTAAATCCACTTTATTTAATGCAATTACTCAGGCGGGTGCGGAATCTGCTAACTATCCTTTCTGTACGATCGACCCAAATGTCGGGATCGTGGAAGTGCCAGATCACCGTCTGCAAAAACTGACTGAATTGGTAAAACCGAAAAAAACCGTTCCGACAGCATTTGAATTCACGGATATCGCCGGGATTGTAAAAGGAGCAAGTAAAGGAGAAGGATTGGGCAATAAATTCCTTTCCCATATCCGTCAAGTGGATGCAATTTGTCAAGTCGTCCGTTGTTTTGCAGACGATAACATCACCCATGTCTCCGGAAAAGTGAATCCAATCGATGATATCGAAGTCATCAACCTTGAATTGATCCTTGCCGATTTGGAATCAGTTGTCAAACGCATCGACCGTGTCGGAAAAATGGCCAAGCAAAAAGATAAAGCCGCTGTGGCAGAACATGAAATCCTTGTAGCTTTAAAAGAAGCATTGGAAGATGAAAAGCCTGCACGTACCGTCGAGTTCACTGAAGAACAGCAAAAAATCGTGAAGGGCATGCATTTACTTACAGCGAAACCGACGCTTTATGTGGCGAACGTGAGCGAAGATGAAGTGGCGAATGCTGACGATAATGAATATGTACAGCAAGTTCGTGAATATGCTGCTAAGGAAAATGCCGAAGTGATCGTGATTTGTGCCAAAATCGAAGAAGAAATTGCAGAGCTTGAAGGTGAAGAAAAGGAAATGTTCCTATCTGAACTTGGCATCGAGGAGTCAGGTCTTGATCAGTTGATCCGTGCTTCTTATAACCTGCTTGGATTGGCAACATACTTTACAGCTGGTGTACAGGAAGTGCGAGCTTGGACATTCCGCAAAGGAATGAAAGCCCCTCAATGTGCAGGCGTCATTCACACGGACTTCGAACGTGGTTTCATCCGTGCCGAAACGGTTTCTTATACCGATCTACTTGAAGCGGGCAGTCATGGTGCTGCAAAAGAAGCAGGTAAAGTTCGTTTGGAAGGAAAAGAATACATCGTTAACGATGGCGATGTTATCCATTTCCGTTTTAACGTTTAAGAATCAAGGACCCTACCGTTCATAAGTAGGGTCTTTCAGTTTGTCGACAAAAGGAGTTGATTGGAACGGAAGGGAGGCTCCCGGACCGCCCGCGGAAAGCGAGTGCCTGAAGTGGAAATCAACGGTCATTGGATTACAATTATTTGTAATAAGTCGAACCGTTCGTTGCAAAGCCTCTTTAACTATGCTATAATTTTATCTTGTGAGTAATTATAAATAATTGCTCCTTGCCCAATTGGGCCGCTTAGACCAAAAGGAGGTGACAGTGATGAGAAAATACGAAATTATGTATATCATCCGTCCAAACATTGAGGAAGAAGCTAAAAAAGCTTTAGTTGAACGTTTCAACACAATCCTTTCTGATAATGGTGCGGAAGTAGAAGCAAAAGAATGGGGTAAACGCCGTCTTGCATATGAAATCAATGATTTCCGCGATGGTTACTACATGCTTCTTAAAGTTAACGCTGAAAGTGCTGCGATTCAAGAATTCGATCGTCTTGCTAAAATCAGTGAAGACATTATTCGCCACATGGCTACTAGAGAAGAAGAATAATCCGATATTTAATATAAATTCTAATCTTGTTTCATATGAAACAAGATTGAAACCTAGGGGTTGATTCTGATGATGAATCGCGTAGTTTTGGTAGGACGCTTAACTAAAGATCCTGAATTACGATATACACCTAATGGAGTTCCCGTTGCTACCTTTACTTTAGCTGTGAACCGTAGTTTTACGAATCAGCAGGGTGAACGTGAAGCGGATTTCATTAACTGTGTAGTTTGGCGTAAACCGGCAGAAAATGTAGCTAACTTCTTGAAAAAGGGCAGTTTAGCTGGCGTGGATGGACGTGTCCAAACACGTAATTATGAAGGACAAGACGGCAAACGCGTATATGTGACGGAGATTCTGGCTGAGAGCGTTCAATTCCTTGAACCACGAAGCAGTTCAGCGGGTGAAAGAAATGAAGGCGGTTCTTACGGTGGAGGTCAAAGAAGTTATGGCAATAATAACGGAAATGACAACAATTCGTATGGACAAAATCCTAATCAGAATCAACGGAGCAATAACAACTACACTCGTGTAGATGACGATCCGTTTGCAAATGACGGTAAGACAATCGACATTTCAGATGACGATCTTCCGTTTTAAACAGCCGTTTAAAATGAAAATTCAAAAAGCAGGGAGGGAAATTTATCATGGCAATGGGTGGACGTAAAGGACGCGGTAAGCGTAAAAAGGTTTGTTATTTCACATCTAACGGAATCACTAAAATTGATTACAAAGATGTAGATCTTCTTAAAAAATTCGTCTCAGAACGCGGTAAAATTTTACCACGTCGTGTAACTGGTACAAGCGCTAAATATCAACGTAAATTAACGATTGCTATTAAACGCTCACGTACTATGGCATTACTACCATATGTATCTGGTGAATAATAAAAGGGCACATTGAGGAGTTATCCTTAATGTGCCTTTTTTTATAAGTTGTCACTCATGCCTGAAAACCGCTGAATTGCGGTTTTTTTATTTCATCAGGAAGTTATCCGGACGTTTTCCTCAGAAAAAATAATCATATCCTAAAAAAGAATGTGATGTTTGAAATATCCTGGCCGTAACGGATACAATATAAAGATGGAGATAAGACATCAATAATAACAGGGGGTGAAATAAAGATGAATAGCGGAAGACGGATTGCCGAGGGCGGAGCCCTTCTGGCACTATATTGCATTTTATTGTTCATCACCATTCAAATCCCACTATTGGGTATTTTCACTACTTTCTTTTTACCCATTCCATTCATACTTGTCACAATCAAACAAAAGTTATCGTGGAGCCTTGGTTACTTATTCGTAGCCTCGCTATTGTCGATCCTCATCGGGACGATATTGTCTGTTCCGCTGACCTTGCTCATGGGGGCAACGGGAATAGCGATCGGCTATTTTTTAAAAAAGGACAAACCGATGGCACCTATGTTCATAAGCGCAGTCCTAGTCTTCCTGGGAGGCATTTTATTAATATATGCGGCTTCAGTATTGATAACGGATGTTAATTACATAGAAGAATCGATGGACATGGTTGAGGGGTCCATCGAAAATACTATCGGTATAATGGATTCTTTTGGACAGGCACCGACGGAACAAGTCAAAAAGCGGATGTATGAATCAATCGATATGATGAACACGCTGATGCCAAGTTTGTTCGTCTTGATGTCCGTCATCATGGTTTTATTGATTTTCTTTGCAGCGCATCCCATTGTGAAGAGATTCAGTGATAAGGCGTTAAAATGGCCCCATTTTCGAGATCTGCGACTCCCGAAAAGCCTTTTATGGTATTATTTAATTACGATGCTTCTGGCTCTTTTTGTGAATACGGACAAGAACAGTTTTGTATATATGGCCATAACGAACCTATTTTTCATACTGCAGTTCTTCATTTTATTACAAGGTTATTCCCTGATATTCTATATCGCTCATGTTAAGTCATGGGTTAGGGCCATACCTGTTTTAATCGTGGTTTTTTCTTTGCTGCTGCCGATTCCGATTATTACGACGGCCGTTCGATTTTTAGGTATAATAGATTTAGGCTTTCCTTTTAGGGAGACAATCAAGAAAAAGGAATAGAAGACTTTTTTGTAAAACAGATGCTTTTAGGAGCTGAAACTATGCCATCTTATTTGAAGGAATACTCGATTAAGTCCCCGTTGTATGGGGTGCTGGCCGCAGTCGTTTTACTTTTGGGCGTACTGGCTTATTATAATTGGGTTATTGCACTTGTTGGACTATTGATTCTTGCTGGTTTATTTTATTTAACATTAAGAATGGTAGAAAAAAAGCAACAAAAGACAGAAGAGTATATAACGACTTTATCCTATCGTTTAAAGAAGGTGGGCGAGGAAGCGTTATTGGAAATGCCGATTGGGATTATGCTCTTTAATGAGGATTATTACATTGAATGGACCAATCCATTCCTGGCTTCTTGTTTTAGCGAAGACTCTTTGGCAGGAAGATCGCTATACGATGTTGCGGACTCGATAGTGCCGTTGATCAAGCAAGAGATCGAGACTGAGACGCTTACGCTCCACGATCGGAAATTCAAGGTGGTCCATAAGCGTGATGAAAGGCTTCTTTACTTTTTTGATGTGACGGAGCAGGTGGAAATTGAGAAATTATATGAAGATGAGCGGACGGCAATTGCGATCATTCTTCTTGATAATTATGATGATTTGACACAGGGTATGGATGATCAGCGTAAAAGCAGCATCAATAGCTTGGTTACCTCACTTCTTGATAAATGGGCAAGGGATAATGGCGTTTTCTTTAAACGGGTTTCCTCGGAACGATTTATTGCTGTCTTTAATGAGCATATCCTTCATCAGCTTGAGAAGGGCAAATTCTCAATTTTGGATGAGATCAGGGAAACGACGGCCAAGCAAAATGTACCATTGACCCTGAGCATTGGGGTCGGCTCTGCCGTGCCATCCTTACCGGAACTAGGTACGCTTGCACAGTCCAGCTTGGATCTCGCTCTTGGACGGGGCGGTGACCAAGTAGCGATCAAGCAAGCGAATGGAAAAGTGAAATTCTATGGCGGCAAAACCAATCCGATGGAAAAACGCACGAGAGTCCGTGCACGTGTCATTTCCCATGCATTGAAGGATATAGTCCTCGATAGCGATAAAGTCATTGTCATGGGCCATAAAAACCCGGATATGGACGCAATCGGTTCAGCAATCGGCATCTTGAAAGTTGCCCAGATGAATGAACGTGAAGGCTATATTGTCATCGATACCCAGCAGCTCGATAGCAGTGTCCTTCGTTTAATGGAAGAGATCAAAAATAAAGAAGAGCTGTATTCCCGGTTCATAACACCTGATGATGCATTTGAAATGATTACGGATGAGACCTTGCTGGTTGTGGTCGATACACATAAACCTTCCATGGTGATTGAAGAGCGGTTATTGAATAGGATTGATAAGGTTGTAGTCATCGATCATCATCGCCGCGGTGAGGAGTTCATCAAGAATTCATTGCTCGTCTATATGGAGCCATATGCATCTTCAACAGCAGAACTTGTAACCGAACTGCTTGAATATCAACCGAAACGCTCAAAGATTGATATGCTGGAGTCGACGGCGCTTCTTGCAGGTATCATCGTCGACACGAAAAGCTTCACCTTAAGAACAGGTTCACGTACTTTCGATGCAGCCTCTTATCTAAGGGCGCATGGAGCTGATACGGTACTTGTCCAGAAATTCTTAAAAGAAGACGTGGACACCTATATCAAACGTTCGAAGCTCATTGAGGAAGTCACCTTTTATAAAAAGGGAATTGCGATTGCCTCTGCAAAAACCGATCAGGTTCATAATCAGGTGCTCATCGCCCAAGCTGCGGACACCCTATTGACCATGGATGGCGTAGCGGCTTCTTTCGTAATGGCTAAGCGATCTGATGATACAGTTGGCATAAGTGCACGTTCTCTAGGTGATATCAATGTACAGGTGATCATGGAAATGTTGAATGGAGGCGGACATTTAACAAATGCCGCCACTCAACAGGTTTGCTCCATTGGTGAAGCTGAAAGTCGATTGAAAGCAGCTATTGATGAATATTTAGAAGGGGGACAAAAAGAATGAAAGTAATATTTCTGAAAGACGTAAAAGGTAAAGGGAAAAAAGGGGAAGTTAAAAATGTTGCAGATGGTTATGCACATAATTTCCTGCTAAAACAAGGATTGGCCGTTGAAGCAAATAATTCAAATGTGAAAACTTTGGAAGCCCAGAAAAATAAAGAAGAATCACTTGCAGCAGAAGAGCGGCAGCATGCTGAAGAATTGAAAGTGCAGCTGGAGAAATTAACGGTTGAACTATCTGCCAAAGCCGGTGAGGGCGGGCGTTTATTCGGTTCCATCACGACTAAACAAATTGCATCGGAGCTTCAGAAAAAACACGGTATCAAGGTTGATAAACGTAAAATGGAGCTTGCTGAAGGCATCCGCACTTTAGGGCATACAAAGCTTCCAGTCAAGCTTCATCCTGAAGTCACTGCGACACTGACTGTGCATGTGAAAGAAATTAACTAATTTTAGCTGTTTCATATCTGTGAAAAATTGATAAAATAGAGATAGACGAAAAATGTGATTGGGCACGTTGTCCTTTCACTTTTTTCATTTTTACTAGAAACATATAAAAGGTATCCTCTTAGAATGGGAGGTTTTAAGATATGATAGAACAATTTCAGGATAGGATTCCCCCTCAAAATATAGAAGCCGAACAGGCTGTGCTAGGAGCCATTTTTCTTGAGCCCTCTTCATTGACCGTTACATCGGAAGTTTTGATTCCGGAGGATTTTTACAGAAGCTCTCATCAAAAAATCTTTAATGTGATGCTTAAATTGAATGACGAAGGAAAAGCTGTCGATTTGATTACGGTGACAGAGGAATTGGCTGCGACAAAAAACCTTGAAGAAGTTGGCGGAGTTTCTTATTTAAGTGAATTGGCCGGATCGGTGCCTACCGCGGCCAATATTGAATATTATGCCCGCATCGTCGAGGAGAAGTCATTGCTGCGTCGTTTGATCAGGACAGCGACCAACATCGCTCAGGAAGGCTACAGTCGCGAGGATGAGGTCGAGGAGCTGCTCGGGGAAGCTGAAAAAACGATCATGGAAGTGGCCCAGCGTAAGAATTCCGGGTCTTTCCAAAATATTAAGGATGTATTGGTTGCGACGTACGATAACATAGAAGTTTTGACTACCCGTAAAGGGGATGTCACGGGAATACCGACAGGGTTTGCTGAACTGGATCGAATGACAGCAGGGTTCCAACGTAATGACCTCATCATAGTGGGGGCCCGTCCTTCGGTTGGTAAAACCGCTTTTGCATTGAATATCGCTCAAAACGTTGCAACCAAAACGGAGGAGAATGTAGCGATTTTCAGTCTTGAAATGGGTGCAGAGCAACTCGTTATGCGTATGCTCTGTGCTGAAGGGAATATCAACGCCCAGAATTTACGGACAGGTTCCTTAACTGATGAGGATTGGCGTAAACTGACGATGGCGATGGGAAGCTTGTCTAATGCCGGCATTTATATCGATGATACGCCAGGTGTGAGGATTGGTGAAATCCGTTCGAAATGCCGTCGTTTGAAGCAGGAACATGGCCTTGGCATGATATTGATCGATTACCTGCAGTTAATTCAAGGTGATGGTCGTTCAGGCGACAACCGTCAGCAAGAGGTATCCGAGATTTCACGTTCCCTCAAAGCCCTCGCTCGTGAACTTAAAGTGCCCGTCATCGCCCTTTCCCAGCTATCGCGGGGAGTGGAGCAGCGTCAGGATAAGCGTCCGATGATGTCTGATATCAGGGAATCCGGAAGTATCGAGCAAGATGCCGATATCGTCGCATTCTTATACCGTGATGATTATTATGATAAAGAATCCGAGAATAAAAATATCATTGAAATCATTATAGCGAAACAGCGTAATGGTCCAGTAGGCACGGTTTCGCTTGCATTCGTAAAAGAATATAATAAATTCGTCAACCTTGAACGCCGCTTCGATGATGATTCGATGTCTCCCGGCGCATAGGGAACGGCCTGCCATTTTGCAATGGCGGGCTTTCTCTGTTTTTGGAAAAAGAAAAGGCCTTATGATAATAGAAAAATAAATCAACGGGTACAATAGTGATTGACAATCCAAAACCAAATGTAAAACCGAAAGAATTTTCTCATATTTACGAACAAAGTATTTACTAAAATGTGTATTGTTCGGATTTTGTATTGACTTCCAGTTTGGATTATTGATAAAATAGGTTTGTTTGATAAGAACCGGTTAAAATGATCGGTATTACGTGAACCTTTGGAGGTGCTTTATTCAGATGTCATCAGTTGTAGTAGTCGGTACACAATGGGGAGACGAAGGTAAAGGTAAAATAACAGATTTTCTATCCCAGAATGCGGAAGCCATCGCTCGTTATCAAGGTGGGAATAATGCAGGGCATACAATAAAATTTAACGGCGTTACCTATAAACTGCATTTAATTCCGTCAGGGATTTTTTATAGTGATAAGATTTGTGTCATTGGAAATGGTATGGTGGTTGATCCAAAAGCTCTTGTAGAGGAACTTGCTTATTTACATAGCCACGGGGTGAGTACGGATAATCTTCGTATTTCGAACCGTGCACATGTCATTCTTCCTTACCATATCAAATTGGATGAAGTCGAAGAAGACCGTAAAGGCGCCAACAAAATTGGAACGACTAAAAAGGGAATCGGCCCTGCATATATGGACAAAGCTGCTCGTAACGGAATCCGCATGGCAGACCTATTGGACCGTGAAATTTTCGAGGAAAAATTGTCTCAAAATCTTGTCGAAAAAAATCGTATGTTTGAACGTTTCTATGAAACGGAAGGTTTCAAGATCGAAGATATCTTGGAAGAATACTATGAGTACGGACAACAAGTTCAGAAATATGTTTGTGATACATCCGTTGTATTGAATGACGCACTTGATGAAGGAAAACGGGTATTATTCGAAGGGGCACAAGGTGTCATGCTTGATATCGATCAAGGAACATACCCATTCGTCACTTCATCTAACCCGGTTGCAGGTGGAGTTACGATCGGTTCTGGTGTAGGTCCTACGAAAATCAACCATGTGGTTGGAGTATGTAAAGCATACACAAGCCGTGTGGGCGATGGTCCTTTCCCTACAGAATTGCATGATGAAGTCGGCAACCAAATCCGGGAAGTTGGCCGTGAATATGGTACAACTACAGGCAGACCGCGCCGTGTAGGCTGGTTCGACGCTGTTGTCGTTCGCCATGCTCGCCGTGTCAGCGGGATTACCGATTTATCATTGAACTCGATTGACGTATTATCAGGTCTTGATACGGTCAAAATTTGTGTGGCTTATGAATACAAAGGCGAGATCATTCATGAAGTTCCAGCGACTTTGAAAGCGATTGGCGAATGTAAACCAGTCTATGAAGAACTACCAGGCTGGTCAGAAGACATTACAGGTTGCAAATCATTGGATGAGCTTCCAGAGAACGCTCGCCACTATGTAGAGCGCGTATCTCAATTGGTTGGCATTCCTTTGACCACTTTCTCTGTCGGTCCTGACCGTAACCAAACAAATGTCGTGAGAAGCCCTTGGCGTCTAGCGTAATTCTTGAAAAAGAGCTGGCATTTTTGAAGTGAACCCAAAAAGTTAGACACTTTATTTACTTAGGCAGCCTTGAGGGCATGAACCCGGTAATCTACCGGGCTCATGCCTTTTAATTTTAC
>NZ_JBHTYI010000042.1:0-33666 GCF_043656335.1 Peribacillus sp. NPDC056705
GAACTAACGGGTGCGTTAGCTGAAGGTCAGAGCCGTCTTAAAGGCGGCTTTTCTTATGCAACTATCGGGGCAGGTTAGTGCAATTAAGACGGGTTGAAAACCCAGCTCTCTTTTAAGTCGCTCTTGAGACATATTATTCAGCTAAGAAAAATAAAAAATAAAAATCCATCCCTGAAAAGCTTCAAGGATAGATTCAGACAAACACCAAGATCCTTAGGGTGTCTCTTGGATGGCTTATATATAGGTAAGTTATCCAGGTTATTACGTAAAACGAACATAAAATATAGAAAAAGAGAATGTGCTTAAAGGGGAACAAAAGTCGAAGATCCAGCTGCCATAATTGGTGGCTTTTTTTATTGGCTAAGGTGCAGATTTGGTCTTTATATAGAGGGGGGAATCGAGGATTAAATATTTTGCCCCCTTAATACTAAGGTTCAATTCGAATTAATATAAATAGACTTAAAAAAATGAAATTTTCTATACACGCTTTGATATATATCTTTTTAGGCTGTATCTATGGTATTCATGAAATATTTATAGATGGTACACAAAGGTATTTTTCAAAAATAGTAGGATTGCTATCCAGCATTTATAACATGGGTATTTGCTTCATGTATAACGTCTTTGAAAGACAAAGCTGGTCGATAATTGCATTCTTATTTAGTTTATAAATTTTAAGACTATTCGAGTAGACGTGTTTCCCTACTTAAGACAATCAGAAGTTGTTCTCGAAAGGGGGATCTAATTTGAAGAAATTTATTGTTTGTTATACCTTGGATGATGATATTAAACGAGAAAAAATAATAAAAGGGCCAGATGTAAAGAAGGAAGACGTTCTAAAAGATGTATTAGATAAGATAGTACGAAGTAATTACTTTATTGCGAAAACCGACCAAGGAGAGTATAGGATAAATTCTTCCTTAATACGTTATATACAGGTTTTGAATGAAATGCATTGTTTTAAATACCATACTGATCATAAATGACTAGTGAGTAAATAAAAGGTTATTTGCATAGTTTTCTTCAATTTTGTTGAGTAACTTGAATATGGGAGAGAAGATTAATGTCAGAAATGTATCGTTCTCGTCAGGAACGAAAACAAGTGGAAAAAACAAAACAAGATCAAAAAAAAGGTAAAAACTCACCTAAAAGAAGGTCTTTCTTGAAAAAAGTTTTACTTTGGTGTTTATTATTAGGTGTTGTTTCAATTGGAATAGGGGCAGTTACGGTTGCAGCAATGATTAAGGATGCACCCAAAATAGAAGCTTCAAAATTAGTCGATCCCCTTTCTACCAAATTATACGATAAAAACGGGAATTTCATTTACGAATATGGTAAAGAAAAGCGGACAAAAATTAAGTATTCTCAAGTTCCAAAAATGTTGGAACATGCTTTCATTGCCACGGAGGATGCACATTTTTATGAACACAATGGCATTGATATAAAAGGAACTTCGAGAGCAATCTTCAAGAACCTAAAAGGGGATTTCGGATCTCAAGGCGGAAGTACGATTACACAGCAGGTCATTAAAAACTCCTTTTTGTCACCTCAGAAAACAATAAAGCGAAAGGTACAGGAATGGAGCTTGGCCTATCAGCTTGAGCAAAAGTATTCCAAACATCAAATCTTAATGATGTATTTAAATAAGATCTACCTTGGAGACGGGGCATATGGTGTAGCAGCTGCCGCCAAAAATTACTACGGAATTGATGCCGATCATCTAAATAAATTAACGCTTCCGGAGGCCGCTATGCTGGCTGGGCTCCCGCAGAGTCCAAGTTATTACGATCCCACTGAACCCGAACATGTGAAAGCTGCAACAAATCGTCGTAATATTGTTTTAGAAGCTATGTATAAACAAGGGTATATTACGAAACAGCAATTGGATGATGCAAAGAAGGTTCCAGTTACAGCAGGACTTGTTCCAAAAACGAAAAAACAACCAGGAATGCCGTACGAGGCATTTTTGGACGCTGTTGTAAAAGAAGTTGAAAGAAAGCTGGAAAATGTAGATATCAGTTCGGATGGATTATCTATTTATACGACGCTAGATCCAAAAGCTCAGACCTTTGCGGACAAAATAATGAACACCGATGCGATTATTTCTTATCCAAATGACAATTTTCAAGGAGCCTTCGTATTTTTAGATACAAAAACAGGAGAAGTTCGAGCTATTGGGAGCGGTCGAAACCAATATAAAGCTTCCTTCCGAGGCAACAACTTTGCGGTTGATATTAAACGTCAACCAGGTTCTACTTTCAAGCCAGTCTTTGATTATGGTCCGGCTATTGAAAATTCAAAATGGTCTACAGCACACCAAATTAATGATCATGAGATAACCTACTCAAATGGTCAATCCATTTCTAACTGGGACCATCAATATCACGGAATGTTGTCGATTAGAACAGCACTTCAATGGTCATACAATATTCCAGCACTCCTTACCCTGCAAGAAGTAGGGATGGATAAAGCACAAAACTTTGCAGAAAATCTGGGTATTACTTTTAATAATAATAAGGTGTACGAATCATATGCGATTGGAAGTAATACGGTTAATCCATTAGAGTTGGCAGGGGCATATAGTGCTTTTGGAAATAACGGTGAATACAATACACCACATTTTGTTCGTAAAGTTGTCTATCCTGATAGCAGAGTTGTTAATTTTACTCCAAAGCCAAAACGTGCTATGCATGATTACACAGCTTATTTGGTGACGGATATGTTACGGACAGTCGTAAAATCTGGTACAGGAAAAACAGCAAATGTCCTTGGACTAGATGTGGCTGGAAAAACTGGCACAACCAATTTTGACAGTAAAACCAGAGCACAATATGGATATCCATCCGGTTCGGTAAATGATAGTTGGTTCGCTGGTTATACACCGCAATACACTATGGCGGTTTGGACTGGATATACTAAAAATGGTTCAGGTAATTATATGGATGGAAATACAACTAAAATCTCGCACCAAATGTTTAAGGTCATGCTGGAAGCGTTTGGAACAGACCGAAGTAGCTTCCAACAGCCTAGTGATGTATACCAGGTGAATAATGAACTGTTCATTAAGGGTGCAAATGCTGAAGAAGCTCCACCAGTTACAAAAAATAATAAAGATAAACCATTTGATATTGATGGCAATAAAGAGGATAAAAAACATAAGCAAAGGGAAGAGAGGCATAAACAACAAGAGGAAAATAAATACAAACAAAAGGAAGAGAAGCATAAACAACAAGAGGAAAAGAAACACAAACAAAAGGAGAAGCATAAACAACAAGAGGAAAAGAAACACAAACAAAAGGAAGAGAAGCATAAACAACAAGAGGAAAAGAAACACAATCAATAAAGTTTTTTAGGATGGGATCGCATTGGTTCCATCCTTTTTTTATGATACACGTTGAAAAAGATACATATTTTAGGGGCAAATTCATTGAAATTTGTCTTTTTATGTAGTTAATCCTCTCTTCAATCAGATAAATACACTAATAATATGTGATTGGTTTATAAAGGGCATGAAAGGACATAAATAATAATCTAATATCATTTTACGTCCGAAGAAAAGTTATTCCATGTACCTACGGAAATATAGGATAGTAATTGCTTTTTAGTTATAGCTATAATTTCTATATTAGTTTATTTGAACAACGTAGTGTTGAGACATAATGTAAGGTTCTTACAGAATTAATTTAAACGAGGTGAAGTATTTTATTTAATCTATCGGGCACTTAAGTAGTAGATGGGGTTTCGGTGATAATGACCAAGTTAAGAATCTAAAGGTTATTTTAATTTAAAAATGCAGAAATGTAGTGTATATACTAATCTTATTTATAGGAGGACAGATCAATGAATACACGGGAAGTCAAGGTCCAAAAACAAGGGTGGATTCCTAAAAAGGAACGTATATGGGTAATCGTGGCGATTATTATCGCTGCTTCGATAATGCTTTGGGGAATTAAGGGACTATTACAACTTTCATTAACCACTCTTCACAGCAGGCAGTTTGAACATACATTTAAAGGTTTTGGCTCCAATGCAAGAATTGCCTTATTTTTTGTACTTGCTTATTATGTATTTCTTCGAGTTATTAGGCTTCGTATGCTTAAAGGTCAAGGCAAGGTAAAAAAATGGTTGTCTACTTTGCTGCGCTTTGCCCGAAGATGGCATACTCCAGCAGCGATTATCGCCATCGCTTTTATTATTTTGCATACGGTAGCTGTTTTTATGCACGGCTTCAAATTTGATTTAAATAATATAAGTGGATTGCTTTCCTTGCTAGTCCTGCTTCCAGTTCCTATATCGGGAATATTTCGATATCAGAGGAGGGACCGGAAGTGGCATTTGCGGTCTGGTGTTGCTTTTGCTATTCTATTTTTAATTCATTCTTTTTTATAACCAACATGTTAAAAACCTTATTAGAGTCAGAGAAATATTCTATTTTCAGGTGTAATGAAGTAAATGTAACAATGGGGGAAATAATAAAGTGATCGTTTCGTGATTTTTTAATTAAAGGACCGTCAATATACCTGTTTTTTGTACAAAAGAAGGATGGCCACCAAGTTTCGACGAATATATCAATATACTTTTTGGAGGTGTTGGATATGGGGATTTGTTGTGGAGAGTGCCACGTTGAATTAAAGAGTGATGATTATGTCACATTGGATGAATTTAGCACGCTGAGGCACACATATTGCGGTTATGATCTTATTTCCGAGCTGATCAAAGACATTGGGACTTATCGAAATATCAAAACAAAGTATTGGTTTTCCCGTGAGCGTACTAAATGAAAATAGGTAAAATCCTGGAGTTAATTAAAACTGATACACCAGCGAATATTGCCAAAAGGGCTGATGTTCATCTTTCAGAAAAATTACTAAGAAAAGCATTGAATAAAGCTGGTTATGAGTATAGTAATTCAGGCGAAAAAGGCTGGTATTTCGTTGGTAAAGGTGACGAGGAAACGGTACAAGAGCAGCTTATTTATGACTTTGCAACAGCAGGAAAGGAAAAGGCGAACGTTTCAACTAATGTAAATAAAGAACCTATTAACGATACCAACCAACGTTTTAACGTTGGCATAAAACGTGGTAAAGAACAGGTCAAACAAGCGAACGAACAATCAGCACCAACCATAGAACGAACCAACGTTATAAGAAAACGTTCTTCATTCGATATGGATGTTGAACTTATGAAGGAACTAAAAATACAAGCAATCATTCATGATAGGACGGTTTATGAACTAGTTGAAAGTGCCGTTAGGCACTATTTAGCTGAATTAAAGGGAAAATGATGTGGATTTGAAATAAAGTCACGATGTTTATAATAAAGTTGCACCGTTTTACCCCTTTGGATAATATCCTCTAAAGGGGGTGTTTTTATGTCCAAAAGATAAAGTACATCTGAAATTTAAAAATCAATCAAGGGAATTTTTGAGTGGTAATGGCAAATGATCCTTATTATTTTGGAGTATTATCTATTATAGCTTAAACCGCCGCGGCATACGGAGTGGATCCAGTTGAAATTGCACGAGCTTCTGTGCTGGGGCAACTGATTCATGCGATGAGTCCTTTTATTGGTAGGGATGGCAAAGGTGGATTTTGGTAAACATCAAAAGTTTACTTTAAAGTGGGCAGTAGGAACATGTGTAGTCATGATTCTTATTGCTTTAATCACAGGAGTTATTTCTTTATAGAGTTTATTTCAGGGAGCGATTCTTTACTCGTATGTAATAAAAGGGTGAATGAGGGCCAACCTACGGTAGTACTGAAAGCAGTAAATCATCGCGAGTAGCAACCTATCACGCTCGGACAGCACAACAAGACTACAAGCAAGCCAAGGAGGACAGGGCTATGGTAGAGACAAAGAGAAAATCCCAAGACCAGGGATACATATGTCTCGTAGCGAAGTCAAGACCAAGTAGGCCAAACGATGATAGCGTTTTTTATAGGTAAATGGGAGCCATCTAAGTAAATTAAGGAAGGCAGCTAGAACCCCGCTAGAAACCCGCGAGTAGTAACCTATGCTAGTTCACAAGTACTTTGCAATCTCTAATTGGTATAAAAAATCCATTATATAAAACGTACAAGCTTAGCACCATAAACAGGTACCTGATTTTATTTTTTATTTGGGTATTATTTATGTGCATGTAAAAAACACCCCTTTTAAAAGGAGTGCCCTCTTGTTATACAATCTCAGGGTAATAACTATCTGGAAATTTCTATACATAACATAACTAGGAAAGTTATCTAACCTTGTTGGGCCAAAGTAACGGAATCAATCGCCAATTTTGAAGCTTTTTCGGGAAGTTGATAAGCAATAACTTGATCGTTTTCTTTGTCCTCTTCTTAATAATATCGCATAGATTTTAGGGATATCGTTGATACTCTTTTTCTTATGGAGCTAAAGTCAGGTTAGTTCAACAGTACTGTTTGATCTTTGTTCAACAATTGGGCCATCCTAATGAGTTTTAGATAAAATAGCCCATTTTTAATTAACTCTATATAAAATTCAGAATATTTAGTATAATATATTTATAATTGGTACGGACATCATGACGTTTATGAATCTTTTTCAACAGCATTTAGGAGGGGGGCCCTTTCAAGTTGTTTAAATGAAATATTTCTTAGAAAATCATTGGTGTATTTGGCAAAAACAAGAGGTGTTATGGATAGGATCTTAAATCAGAAAAGGGGTTTTTTCTTGAAAAGGAATTTTTTAAGTAAAAGAAGTTTGTTTATCTTTTCCCTAGTTTTTGTGCTTGCATTAGTAGGCTTTTCTTCAGGTACACTTCCAGACCATCTTGATTCTCTTGCACCTGAAACTGTTTACTTTAACGGGAAAGTTATCACCATGGACAAAGGTGCTACCATTGTCGAAGCCGTAGCAGTCAAGGACGGAAAAATCATTGCCGTTGGTTCAAATAAGGAAATTGGTAAGTTAAAGGGACAGCACACGAAAGTCGTTGATTTAATGAATAAAGTGTTATTGCCGGGGTTCTATGATGCCCACAGTCATTTTCCGAGCTCCGGAATGGACGGGACTGTTCAAGTTAATTTAAATAGTCCTCCGGTAGGTCCTATTAAAAATGTTGATGATCTGATCATTGCCTTGAAAGATCGAGCTATGGAAACCCACGAAGGTGAATGGATACTCGGGCGAGGGTACGATCAGACACTTTTAGCGGAAGGACGTCACCCGACACGTGAAAATCTGGATAAGGTATCAACGGAGCATCCAATCTATATCGGACATACTTCCGGACATTTAGCAGTAGCTAATAGTGTTGCGCTTAAATTGGCGGGAATTACAAAAGATACTCCCGATCCGCCTGGTGGGGTAATTGTAAGAGACCCTAAGACAGGAGAACCGACTGGGGTATTAGAGGAATCTGCTAAAGAACTTGTAAGCAAGCATATTCCTGTTGTTACAGAAGAGGAAAATCTTGCAGCGTTTAAAAAGGCTGTCCAGGATTATATCTCAAAAGGTGTAACGACCTCGATTATAGCTGGGGCAAATAAACAGGGTCTTATTGATTTACAAAGATATCAGAAGCAAGGTTTGCTGCCGTTAAGGGTTACAGCCATGGGTGCGGGGTTTGGTGGCGTTATAACCCCTGGTGAATTAGGCGGTATTGTAACGGGTTTCGGCAGTGATATGCTGAAGCTTGGCCCTGTGAAGCTGTCTCATGATGGATCCATTCAAGGATACACCGGCTATTTAAGTAAACCGTACCACGTGCCTCCGGGAGATGATCCAAATTATCGGGGATATCCGGCGACAAGTCGTGAGGAATTAACGAAGCGAGTAGTGGATTTGCATAAGGCTGGATACCAAATTGCGATTCATGGTAACGGAGACGCAGCGATTGATGATATTCTTTACGCCTTCCGTACTGCCCAGGAGGAGTATCCGCGTAAGGATGCCCGTCATCGTATTGAGCATGCTCAAATGGCTAGATTAGATCAATTGGATGAAATGAAGAAATTGGGTGTTACACCATCATATTTTGTCTCCCATACCTTCTTTTGGGGGGATCAGCACAGGGATATATTCATGGGGCCTGAACGTGCAGCTATGATGAGCCCTCTTAAATCTTCCATTGATCGTGGTATTAAATTTAGCATTCATCTTGATTCTCACATTACTCCAATGGACCCGCTGCAGGCAGTATGGTCCGCTGTTAACCGGATTTCAAGAAGCGGAAAAGTGATTGGTCCGGAGCAAAGAATTACACCATTAGAGGCACTTCGCGCAGTAACAAGTGATGCAGCATGGCAAAACTTCGAGGAAAATGAAAAAGGCTCAATCGAAAGAGGAAAATTTGCGGACTTTGTTGTTCTGGAAGAAAATCCGTTAACAGTTGACCCTATAAAAATTAAAGAAATCAAAGTACTTAAGACAATTGTGAACGATAAGGTTATCTACGAAAATTAAATTAAGGATAGAATGCACGGGGACGGTTCTACTGCTTCATTCACTTGCTGGTGAAGCACAAGAACCGTCTCTTTGCTTCCTTCGTGCCCGGCAAGCCGTTATTTGCTAGTTGTCGAGAGTCCAACCCGAGTAAGTGCAAAGACGCTCGGTAGCTGACAGGCAAATGGTGGAGAAACCCGTTACGAACCCTATATTTTTTCAAATTCACATTATGTTTGACCAAAACTATTTCTTGTTAAGGAATCATTAAAATATTAATATTGTTTTAATATTAAATCATTAAAAGAATTTTGTTAATATTAATGAAATTAATATAATTTTAAGAACTAACTTAGATTGAAAGGGGAGTATATGAGTAAGTCACTTATTGGAAAAGCAGTGTGGGGGATGGCTTTAATTTTCTTAGGCATTTCTATGCCGCATTGGCTTAGCTCACAAAATGTAGGCCTAGGTATACTAATGAATATTATGGAGGAAAATCCCCATGGGAATACTCTCTTAATAATGGCTTTTTCCATAGTTATGCTTAATACAATTCGCGCACTTCCATTTTATATTGGTGCTATTATGTTGGGAAATGCATTAGGAGAAAAGTTACAGAGGAATTGGCTCAGAATAGCTATTCCTCTTGCTGTCATCCCACTTACCTATGCAATTATAAATTTATCAATTAAATCTAATTATCACTTTGGTATTCCAGCCATTATCATACTTTTATGTATCATCTTAGTGCAATTATTGGAAAAAGGAAGATTGGGGTTATTTATGAAATCCCTTATTCTTGTTCAAATTCTTTTTGGGGTACAGTGGTTAGATGAGGTGCCTTTTCTTACAAGGTATGGGTTCGGTCATGGAGCCATCTCTACTAACGTCAAGAAATGGGCAATTGAAATTGGATTCGATCAAGCTCTTTCGTTATATGCAATCGTGTTATGTTCTATATTTCTAATTAATGCTTTTATTCTGATGGGGTTTCTCGTTAGATGGAGGATTATTCAAGAACTGCACATTATTAAGTTAGAGGCTCTAGAAGCTCGTTCTGATAAAGAAGTGTTGAATCTGGTTCATGATTTAAAAACTCCACTAGCCTCTATTGAGGGGCTCATTTCTTTAATTGGTCTATATAATAAACATGAAAGAACCAAAGAATATTGTGGTAGTATTTCATTGTCTATTAGTTCTATGAGTGAAATGATATCTGAAATTTTATATAAATCACACAAGAGTTGTTGTTCTTTAAAAAGTCTGGTTGATTATACCTTGTCAAGCCGATTAAGTGGTACCGATAAAAAGGTCAATCTAGAATTACCCGATCAACCAGAAACTATTAAAATTTGGGTTAATAAGATCCGGATGACTCGTGCGATAGTAAATTTGATTAATAATGCTTTTGACGCCATTGAAGGATGTCCTGAAGGAAAGGTGACTATAAAAGCTAAAAATTATGGCGATCAGATTTTGTTAGGTGTATCCGATAATGGAAAAGGAATGAATGAAGAGGAGCAGAAGAAGATTTGGAAGGCTGGATACAGTACAAAATATCAATCAGGAATTGGATTATCTTTTGTTCATCAAGTGGTGGAAGAGCATAAAGGAACAGTTTCTATTGAAAGTAAAATTGGACAGGGAACCACAATTTGGATGCATCTAGCAGGGGGGAACAATGATGAAGATTTTAGTTATTGATGACGACAAATCAGTTCGCTATATGTTGAAAGAAATTTGTGATTTTGCAGAATGGAAAGTAATAGCTTGCTGCAATGGAAAAGAAGGTGTAGAACAATTTATAAAGAATGAGATTGACATTGTTCTCGTAGATTTTCATATGCCTGTAATGGATGGACTAACGACCGTTTCTGAAATTCGTAGACTCAATAGGGAAGTTCCCATTCTCGTTTTAACGGTAGATGAACGCCAAGAGATTGCTGATCTTTTTTTAGAGAAGGGGGCAACTGATTTTGCATTAAAACCAATAAAAGCGCCGGACCTCATCTCTCGAATTCAATTACATAAGCGGCTTTTCGAAGCAACAAAGACAAAAGGTGATGTTTTTGTAACGAAAGGAATGAGTCAAACGACTTTATCCCATGTTTCAGTTTTTTTACAATCTTGTATTCAGCCCTGTGCGATTGCTGAGATTACAAAAGAAGTAGGTTTAGCTTATCCTACAGTTTATCGCTGTTTAATTCATTTAATCCAAAAAGGGAAAGTACGTACAATAGTGAGTTATCAAAAAATTGGTAGACCTAAAAACCTTTATGAGTGGGTATGAATTTACTATATGAGCATAATCTTGAGTCGTGGCTGTAACTAAGTTCACAAAGACTAGAGTTATGCTTTTTCTTTTTTTTCTTTTTTTTCTATTTTATAAGAAAAAAAGTGTAGATATAATTCTGTTAATTAGAAGATTTGATTATTAATATAGTTGTTTGAAATTTAAATAATGTTAAATTTTCTGAAAATAAAATGAAAGGGCTTTCAGCGATAGAGAGAATTATGTAAGGTAGTATGTTTAAAAAGTATCTTTATTCAACTATTTAGTAGATAGAAAGAAAAGAAAAGAAAAGAAAAAGGGGACATTTAATGAAAAAATTAAGTTTAGCTAGCCAAATTTTCATTGGTTTAATTTTTGGGATTATCGTTGGCACCATTTTTTATGGTAATGAGACAGCCCAAAACTTTTTACAGCCATTCGGAGACATTTTCCTACGAATGATTAAAATGATTGTTGTGCCAATCATTGTATCAAGCCTTATCGTTGCGGTTGCCGGTGTAGGTGATTTGAAAGCGGTAGGTAAACTAGGTGCTAAATCATTATCATACTTTGTTGTGGTAACGATGATTGCGATTGTTGTTGGTTTAATTTCCGCGAATATCATCCAGCCTGGTGCTGGTGTGAATATGAATAATCTGGAACAAACTGATATATCCACTTATGTTGATACAGCCGAAACCAAGCAGCATGAATCGTTCGTAGATACACTTGTACACATTGTGCCATCCAATCCAGTCAAGGCCATGGTAGAAGGCGATATGCTAGCGATCATTTTCTTCTCCGTGTTGTTTGGACTTAGTATTGCGGCCATCGGTGAAAAGGGTAAACCAGTATTCCGTTTCTTCCAAGGTACAGCTGAAGGAATGTTCTACCTAACTAACATGGTCATGAAATTCGCTCCTATCGGTGTATTTGCACTAATCGGTGTGACGATCTCCAAGTTCGGTTTGGAATCTTTAATTCCGTTAGGAAAGTTAGCGCTTTCTGTTTACGGAACAATGATTTTCTTTGTAATTGTCATTCTTGGCATTATTGCAAAATTTGTCGGATTCAATATCTTTACGTTGATTAAACTTCTAAAAGAAGAATTGATTCTTGCTTTCTCTACTGCAAGTTCAGAAGCGGTTCTTCCGAAAATCATGGAAAAAATGGAGAAAGCGGGATGTCCGAAACATATTGCTACATTTGTTATTCCGACTGGATACTCCTTTAACCTTGATGGCTCAACATTATACCAAGCGTTAGCGGCTATCTTCATCGCTCAAATGTACGGCATCGATTTAAGTGTGTATGAGCAAATTACGCTAATGCTAGTGCTAATGATCACGTCCAAAGGGATTGCCGGTGTACCAGGTGTATCTTTCGTAGTTCTTTTAGCGACATTGGGAACTGTCGGCATTCCTATTGAGGGCCTAGCATTTATTGCTGGTATCGACCGTATTCTTGATATGGGACGGACAGTAGTAAACGTTATTGGTAATTCACTTGCGGCAATCGTTATCTCAAAATGGGAAGGTCAATTTAATAAAAGAGAAATAGTAAACAGTATGAATAATTTAAATGAAGAAATTTCATAATATTTATAATTTACGTTCTTTTTTCGGATCTATAGATTAAATTAAATATTTTTTTAAGGGGGAGAAATTTTTGAAGTATCTAATAAGATTTACTTTAGTTATTTTTAGTTTTTTTTGCTTGATTACACCAGCATTTGCTAGCGTGCCTGGAGTAGATAAATCAATGAAAAAAGGAGCAACAAAAGGTATAGTTTCAGTTTCTCATCCATTAGCTGCTGAAGCCGGTAAAAGGATTTTAGAGCAAGGGGGAAATGCAGTTGATGCAGCTGCAGCTATTCAGTTATCTTTAAATGTTGTTGAGCCAATGATGTCTGGAATTGGCGGCGGTGGTTTTATGATGGTTTACAATAAAGATAAAAAGAAAATAACAATGATTGACAGTCGAGAAATGGCGCCTCAGAATGTAAAACCTGACTTATTTTTAGATAAAAGCGGCAAGCCCATTCCTTTTAGTGAACGTCATACAACTGGAAAAGCAGTAGCTGTTCCAGGAACACTAAAGGGAGTTGAAACAGCTCTTAATAAATATGGAACTATGAAACTATCTCAAGTTATTGATCCTGCCATTCAACAAGCTGAGAAAGGTGTTAAGGTCAACTGGGCTACGGCTCAATATATCGACGAAAATAAAGAAAAACTTCAGAAATATCAAACAGCAGCAGACGTATTTGTTCCGCATGGTAAACAATTAAAGGAAGGAGATATCCTTGTTCAACCGGATCTAGCAAAGACCCTTAAATTAATTCAAGCAAAAGGACCCAAAGCATTCTATACAGGTAAAATTGGAAAAGCTCTTGTAAAAGAAGTTCAAAAACGTGGTGGAACAATGACAGAGCAAGATTTAAAAAACTATGTGGCCAAAGAACGAAAACCTATTGAGTCAAATTATCGAGGCTTTAAAGTTGTAAGTGCTGCTCCACCAAGTTCTGGCGGTTTAACTGTTCAACAAATACTAAAGTTAATAGAAGGTTATGATGTGCAAAAAATGGGGGTTAATTCGCCCGAATATCTCCAACATTTAACCGAAGCGATGCACTTAGCTTATGCTGATAGAGCAGCTTATGTGGCAGATGAAGATTTTTATGATGTGCCAACAAAAGGACTTTTAGATGAAAAATATATAGAAGAAAGAAGAAAGCTTATTAATCCAGAGAAGGCTACTGCTGATGTAAAAGAAGGAGATCCATGGAAATATGAAGGCAAGAAATCCTCTTCTCAAGTGACAGTAAAAGAAGAACATCCTATTGGACAAACAACTCACTTTTCTGTTATAGATAAATGGGGAAATATGGTTTCTTATACAACAACTATTGAACAAGTGTTCGGATCTGGTATCATGGTTCCCGGTTATGGATTTATGTTAAATAATGAGATGACAGATTTTGATGCTACACCAGGTGGTGTTAACCAAGTAGAGCCAACGAAACGCCCAAGAAGCAGCATATCTCCAACCATTCTTCTAAAGGACGAGAAACCTTTTATGGCTATTGGTTCTCCGGGGGGACCCACTATTATTGCATCAGTAGTTGAAACAATTATAAATGTTATTGACCATAATATGCCAATACAAAAAGCGATTTTAACGCCTCGTATTTACTCAGCAGGCTATCCAACTATTAGGTGGGAACCGGGAATTGATCAAAATACGAGATTAGAATTAATGGCAAAAGGAAATGTATTCGAAGAAAAGCCTGAAAATATCGGGAATGTACAGGCAGCTATCTTTGATTACGAAACTGGAAAAATGTACGGAGGAGCAGACAATACCAGAGAGGGGACTGTTTTAGGTGTAGATGGAATATCTTATACATCTAAAAAGCCAAAAGAAATAAAAGAGGAGGAAAAAGGACCTTTCACCTTTAAAGTAAACGGTTATGTTTACCCTTACCAAGCTAATCAGATGAAGATAATAGATGGAAAACCATACATTCAATCAGATAAATTATTACTTGGTCTAGGTGTTATTTACTCAAGGGATTTAAAGACATATAAGACAAATAAAAATTCTTATTTATCTGTTATAAAAACGGCAAAGGCATTAGGTTATAAGGTAGATTGGAATGAGAAGGATAAAGTTATACTTTTAGAAAAGGACTTGTCTAATTATGACAATCCAAATGATGATGAAGACGGTGATATTATTACAAACTAATAATTGGTTCTAATGCGAAAGACATTTTTGGGAATTACAGCATGTCATCTTTATTGTATAGAAATAATTAGTAAAAAGGGTTCTGGTGCAAATACTGTATTTGTTTAAAAAAGGCATATAGATTATTAACTGAGTGATATTATCCCATCTAAGTAGACTGCAATTTTATTAACTGGCATTACTTTTGCAGTAACACAATTCTTAAGCTCTAACTTTCTGGGACCGGAACTTCCGGATATTTTAAAGGGGTGAAACCGAAGGCAAAAGAAAAGAAGCCTTTGGATGCTGCTCTTGTGTTGCAAGATGATGGATCCATTGGATTTGAATTTGCTAAAAGCAAAATAACAAACTTAAAATCCCTATCACATAGATAGGGGTTTTTTGCTGTTGCTTATATATATTCAACGAAAGACGGAATGAGTAGCTTAACCGTACTATAATAAATAATGGATACTATGTTCAATATTACAATTATTGGTTCAATTCTTGTTTTATGTCTAAAAGTTAGTCTGTAATTTATAGTATAAAAGATTTAAGACTTATAGACAGAGGATGATACATATTGTTAATTAGTTATGCGAGGGTTTCGACTACTGGCCAAGATTTAGTAACGCAAAAGGAAATATTAACGATAACACGATTTTGGTTATTTTGTATCCAAAATAATGGGAAGTCTATCAGTTCAAAGGAACCAAAAAGGAGTTGGCCCCGTAAGGCCAACCCCTTGCAAACCGTCATTTTATTGTAAGCGTTACAGAATTATAGTTTTTCCCGTTACCAAGTGGATTGTAGTTTTTTTCAATGTTTCCTGCGGCGTCCACAGTGAAATAATTGATGGTTGTTGTCTTTTCAATTTTTAATGTTTCTGCAAATTCACGGGTGCCGCTTAATTTAATTTTAGCTGATTGGAAGGTAGGGCGGCTGCCGTCAAGCGTATAATAAATGGTTGCTGGCTCACTTGTTTCAATCTTAACATCAACCGGACCTGTGTATTTACCGTTTCCAGGTGTAGCTTTTGAGGAAGGCGGCTGATGGTCTTTTGCACTGTTGTAGGCTACTTTAATTAAGCCAATCAACCCATTGGCAAATTCCATTGCTTCTTCATGACCTTCTACAAAGGCTGGCTGGAATCCAACTGCCTGCCATCTTTTTGTATCCTTATTCCATAAATCTGCCCCTACTTCGAAGTTCCAGGCATAAATCCCCTTTTCATACCATAGGTAGTCCGCAGAGTTACCTGCAGCAGAATATAGTACGTCAGGAATTGGACCTGTACGGCTAGGTAGAATGACCGTTCCGCGGTGGTCTTGAATATCATTCAAGATGTTATCAGAAGCTGCCCAGTAAAACGCTTCTTCACCAGCTGATGGGCGTGGCAGTGTTGTACGTTTTGAATCGTAAGCACCAGGGGACCACATGAAGTAGCCGCCATAACTATGAATATTCATTGCAAACTTAATATTTGGGTTTTTGTCAGCAAGCCAGACTAGGTTTCTTCCTTCAGGCTCAGAGTTTTCAGCTGGTCCAGCGTAAGTGTCTCCCGTACAACTTGTACCTCCGCCAATATAGCCATCAAAAACGGATCCAACAGAATGGTTGCGGTTAAGGTCAACTCCCCAATTATTACGGTACCCAGGGTCAGAGGCAGTGGGACCACAGTGATTGGTCATATTCTTACGCTGCATATTGTAATCATTGAAGCTGTAATTGGCACCATCAGGGTTTACTGAAGGTACAAGGAATATATCAAGATTATCGACAAGCTTTCTTGTCTCACTATCTTGACTATAGTTTCGCAGTAGTCTTTCCGCCGTTTCGATTGTTACGAGTGGGGTCACCCATTCACGGGCATGCTCCTGAGCATATCCAAGAACACCTGGTTTAGAACCGTCACGATGCTTGCCGATTCGGATCGCTTTTACTGTAAAAGGATCACGGGAAACGTCTGCCCCTGCCTTCAAGCCGTCAGTTAATATCGCAGCATTCGTAGTTGGTGCGACAACACCAGCACCAGCATTACCGCGGTATGTAGTCGCAGTGACAAGTTGGCCAGCATTCTCATTCAGTGCTTTAACCACTTGTGCGGCAGTACTTGTTGCCTTTCCGGACGAATCAGTAGCTAAATCTACTAAAATCTTGGTACCATCCACAGTCACTTTTAGTGGTGAATTATTGGTTCCCGGATTCTTGAATTCTACCGATACATCATTCCCGCCTTCATGCCCCCATGCTTTTGAGGAAACAACAACTGCGGGATTGGTCGTGCCGCCGATAGTTGCTTGGGCAAGCCGTCTGTAACCATTTGTTTTATTTGGCATATCAATGATTTCTACCAAGTTGGGAAATTCTTTTGCAAGTTTTTCGGCACGTCCATATAATTCATTTGGTGCCATATAGTGGTCAACAAAATCGGTAACATAATCTGTTTTTGGATGTTTCGGCTCTTTCCCTAACCATTCAGTAATGGTGCTCGTAGCTGTTCCTCCAAGATTACTTTCAATTTTAACAGATGAAGGAATGGCGCTAACCGGTAGAAGCAAATAGTGATATAAATATTCACTGTAGTCTACCAATCTAGAAAGTGTAGCAGATTTTTCCTCACCGTTCTCGGTCCAAGTTGCTTTAAGTGCTGTGCTAGCAGTCGCACCGGCGCTTGATTTCACTTCGAGATATAGGAAGGTTCCTGATTGATTGGTAAAATGGTTTGCCCTAAGGACTTTAAGTGTATCCTCGGAAGCTGCCAGACTGGCTTGCATCCGGACAGTAGATTGCCGCTCTGCCACGCGTGTGTTCCATTGGTTTTCGGTGATCAGGGTCTCTTTTACATTGATGCCAAAGGTCTTTAACATGGCAATTTCTGTTGGTGTGACAACGGCATCCACTTCATAGACTCCGTCGTGTGCTTCGATTCTGTGGGTAAGGTCAATTCCAAGCTCAAGAAGCTTCTCCTTTGCCTTATCATTTGGTACTACAAGTTGAACAATTGAGACTGATTCTTCCTTAGGAATCGGCTGGTCAGGCTGTTCGGCCGCTGCAACCGGAATACTTAGGCCTGGATAAAATGTAGAGAACACTAGTCCGGTTATGGCAGTCATCACCAATAAATTCCTTTTCCATTTCTGCTTTTTCTGTTTTGTCAAAAACTGCACCCCCATAATGCTAGAAATTTTAATACAAGCTTATTGTAAATTGAATGTACTTAATATCTTGTCGTAAAATCAGGGGCAGTTAAAAATCCACTCTACAAAAATTTTATTAATACTTTATTTTAGAAGAACAAATATTAGGTTGTTTTTCCTGTTTAAAAAGTACTGTGATACTAAAAAAAGATCTAGTAATTAAGGAGTACAAAATTACTGGATTTTATTCCACTATAATTCCTATAAACTGTATTATGATAATCAACTGTGTTCATTGTTTAATATTGTTGCTTTTTGTTTAATTTTGTAAAAGGAAAGTTGTAATATATTTCATGTGAATTACGGCTCCATTGTTAAAAACCATTAAATGCCTATTAACCTTTGTGCCAGTCCAACATTTAATAAACAAGAATTATTATGAATAGGAATGATGGGGAATGGCAAAAAAAAATACAACTGAAACAAAACAGGGTATTAAGAAAGTGCCAGAGCAAATAAATGAAATAGTAACAAACAAGGAAGAGAAGATACATTTGGAGAGGCTCTTTTTTAAAGTATGCCTAGAAAGCTTGCAATGACTATTTCTCCATATGGTCAAAACTCTTTAAAAATCAATGAATGCTTACTGAAATATTTGAAAATCGGTGGTATGAGTGAACGTAGTATGGCTTGGTGAATTGACATTCTCTTACTATATATTGCTTCACTGTCATTTGAACGTGGAAGTCGAGTAGAAGAGGAAAGCACGGACTTAGGTGATATGATTGCACTTTATAATCAAGCAGATCCAGCAAAATATCCATTGATTATGATGCTAAAATCAGAGATGTTCGCATGCGGATGCATCGAACGTTTTGAATGGAGTATTGAGGTCATTTTACAAGGCATGCTAGCAATGTCGAAATAAAAAAAGCGATGGTAATCCGAACTATGCTCCATTTTTCGGACAGTAAAAAGTTCCTAAACGGCTATTAGGTGGTCCCGGTATTGTACCGGGGCCATTTTCTTTAGTCCCCATTGGTAACGACTCATATTGTATTCTTCTATAACTCTATAAACTAAGGTGAACCGTAACTTAAATAATAAGTTTTTATAAGCTTTGTTGTTGAATTAAATGATACATTGCCCCAATCATTCCTGCGTCATTTCGATGTTTACATAGTTCAACAGGAATCTTAATATCTTTCCACCAAGGGAGATCGTCTAGTTGTTTTTTTATAGTAGTTAACAAATCCTGTTGGGAGGATACTCCGCCACTAATTAAAATTTTTTGTGGGTTTAAAGTTGCTGCTAGGTTGAAAATTCCATAACTAATATTTCTAGCCCATCCGTCAATAAGTTTTTTTACCGATTTACTTTTAGCAGCCTCTGAAAAAACGGTCTCCCCTTTAACATTTTCATATTCACTTATTCCCTTAAGTTTTTTATAGCTCCTAATTAAGGCAGAAGTTGAACCTGTGGAGTGCCATATATCACCGAAATTTTTCCCATTTGCTTGAGTAATCATAAAACCAAATTCACCGCCTCTAAATCTATGACCACGTAAAAGTTTACCGTCAACAAAAATCCCCCCTCCTATTCCAGTGCCAATTGTGACACATATAAAATCGGTGCAATTTTGGGCATTACCGCTTGTTTTTTCTGCTATAGCAGCACAGTTTCCATCATTTTCAATTTCAACCCGTAGTGGAACTTTTGCTTCTAATAAATTCTTTAAATTCTGATTAATCAACGCGGTAACAGCGCCACCTTGTTCTGAGTAACCTGTATTCGGGTTAATAAAGCCTGGTAAACTTATAGCTACACCCAACACATGATTATTTCTTAAGTACATATTAATTGTTTCTACCATTTTTATTATAAATTTATCTAGATTTGTACACGGGGTACTGTAACTGCCTTGTGAAAGAATGGTTCCGTTCTCTAATAAGAGCCCGTGTTTTACTTTTGTCCCGCCGACATCAAAAGAAATATACTTTTCCACTTACATTCCCCCTATACACCGTAGTTTTTATAAGAATATTAAGTAGGCTCGAGGAATTATCACCTCATTTATATTGAATACGATTCCTAATTTACCATAATAATAGTTCCCTCATCCGATGTCGGTTTTTGGTATTCTTTATGAATTTGTTTTAATACATCTTGAGGTAGTCGCATGAGATCTTTGTTCCTTGCTTTACATATTTCATAATCTGTATCCACTTGGTAAATTTCTAACGTAAGCCCAAATTCTTTAGCCACACGTCTCCATTGTTTACGGCGCTTTCTTGTTCTGTTTGTGGTATCTACAATTACTTTATGACCACTTTTTAGCAACGACCTGACCATAAGTTCAGCTGTTTTCCACACTTGTGGTTCAGCCTCTGCTTTATATATTTGACCATGTAAGGAAAGCCTGAGGTCATCAATAGATACACGTACCCATCCGTCGCTCTGTAGTACTTTAGCATATGTTGATTTACCACTTAATGGGATTCCGCACATGATACCAAGTTTCACATTACATCTCTCCAAGTCAGAAATTGCCCCGCCCACACTCAGATACTCTAAACCCTCTGAAAGCATGAATCAGTACATTACATTATAAAATGCGAATGTTAGTTGATTTGAAAGGGGCAAATCAATCAATTATGTGAATAAAAAAAATTTTCATATAGGAATTTTGATTTAACAATATTTCCTACTATACCTAGGTATTTAATGGTGTAGTAAACGATTTAGAAAGTTATGATTTAAAGCTGTGTCAAACATGCTTCAAATTACGTATAGTATCATCAGCATATGGATTGACCTTTTTATTAATAACAAGGTAGGTGAGTGGAATTTTGTTAGAAAAGGTTTCAATAATCATACCTTTCCAAACAGACAATGGCCCAAGAGCGGAAGCATTTAAATGGATTAAACAGTATTATGAACGTATCATGCCCGAAGCTGAATTATGCTTGGGTATAATCGATAACGATAAAATTAATAAATCCAAGGCTGTAAACGTAGCAGCTAAAAAAGCAACAAGAGAAATTTTTGTAATAGCTGATGCGGATATCGTTTTTGACCCTAAACTTATTGTTAAAGCAATAGAGGTACTTAATGAATCAGCATGGGTAGTTCCTTTTACTGAAATTTATGACATTGAAAGATCAGGTACAGAAAGACTGATTCAAACAGAACCAACGTGGCCTTTTGATGTTAAATCTGAAGAATGTACCAAAGCAAATTGGATTTACACAGGTTTTGCGGGAAAACTTATTGTCATACCAAAAGTGAACTTTGAGGCAGTCGGAGGGTTTGATGAACGGTTTAGTGGCTGGGGAGGCGAAGATGATGCTTTTTCACTTTCTGTCCAGACACTTTGTGGTAAATTAGCGAATGTTACAGGAGAAATTTACCATGTATGGCATCCTGTTTCAAACTACGGAACAAATCCAAATGGTAAAGCGAATCTAGAACTTCTCGACCGTTATAAACGCGCAAGTGGAAATAGGAAGGAAATGACCAATCTTATTTCTGGACGAAATGATATAGAAAAGATACAAATTAATAATATTGAGGTTTTAAACAGCAATGAAAATGCATATATGACATCACCTAAAAGCAAAATTTGTTTTGCCATCCTTGTTCATGAAAAGAGAGAGTTAGTCAAGCAACTAATTAAAAATGTCCGTTCTTTTTGCCCTAACAGTGCAATCGTCTTATACAACGGGGGATCTGATAGGACGCTTTGTGAAGGTCTAGGTGTTCCCGTTTGCCCCTCCAGTCGTAAATTAGAGTATGGGCATACTGCCATTTATTTTCTTGAAACGATGGAATGGTTGGAACAATTAGGGACTCAGTATCAATACTTTATTAATATTGACTCAGATGCTTTGTTTATCAAAAAAGGATATGAAGAATTTATTCAAAATGAAATGAAAGATTCGGATTACATGGGGGTGGACTTTAGGGTTCCAAGTAAAGATTGGTATATTGGAAGGGAACTTAGGAAAGACGTTAATAGATGGAAGAAATTATTTAATATTAATCCTTTGTATGGAGTTTTCAATGTTGGACAGGTAATTTCGAGGCCTATTGTTAAAGCATTACTTGAACCAGAAAGGATGGGAAAGTTAAGAAAAGCTTTAATGGAAACCACTTCCTGGGGGATGGATGAGATTATCTTTGTAAACATGGCCAAGGAACTTGGATTCAGGCAAAAAAAATATCCAAACCCCCTGGACTCAGAGATGATACGTTATCGCCCTTACTTTACACTGGAAGAAATGATATACTACCATACTAAAAATAGTGGTTATCTATGTCATCCCATTATTCGAGACAAAGCTGACCCTGTCAGGAAATTAATCCAACATATTGAAAATGGCCATGATTCAGAACTATATACAAACAAGGAATATCCATGGCATGAAGACAATCCAAATAATTATTCCATTTCGCTTCCGATAAAAGGCAAATTTGGTACTTTAGAGCTTGTCGTTCGCTCTGGTTCTGCTTTGACCCACTATTGGCAACCCCCTGGGGGGGAATGGTATAAATCTGAGATATTCGCTAGAGGTGTTACGGGAATTCCTATATTATTCGAAACTCATTCAGGTGTATTTGTGGTAGTATGCAAATTAATAAATGGTGAAGTTTGCTATTGGTGGAGAGACAGCAATGACCAAAACAGCCCTTGGTATGGACCATATGTTTTTCAGCTTGGGATTGTAAATCCGATAAAAGGAAGTGAATTTATTAAAGAGTAAATGTATTTGAGTATAAGTCATGCACTCGAAACTCGATCAACATAATGGAGTTATTATAGTTTCATGGACATATTTTAGTTAAGTCCTTACAAAAAGCTTTTAATATGGATCAGGATAAGGAAAAGTTCCTTACCCTGATCATGAAAATGCTCATAATTTTGCTCAAAGTCTTTTTCTCTTTTTTATTGGCTCTTTTCGTAAAGATTGTTGTTTTTAAAACGAAACGATTTAAGGTTGATTGGAGCGGAAGTGCGAGACTCCTGCGGGAGCAGCGGGACAGGTGAGACCCGACAGGCGTTCACGCCGAGGAGGCTCACCGCCCGCCCCGCGGAAAGCGAGCATCTGGAGGGGAAATCAACCACACCTCACTACTTGGTAAATAGCAACAAAGTATGCGAAAACAGCCTTTTTATTAAAACCTATTTATTATTATTATTTATCTTAATGAATGGGCGGCATGATCCGCTAAATCCCTTAATAGAGGGGTTTAACAAGGATTCTTAAATGAGTGCTCACCTAACATGTGTATATCTTTAAAGTTGAAAGCCCCCAACAGTGTGGGGGCTTTTTTCTTTGTTGAAACGGAAAACTTCATACAATCCACTTTCAACGAAAGATGTACATATAGTTCCAGGCGATGGGGGAACAACCTACTATAGTCTTTTCAAGTTGAAGCCCATAGTTGTTGATGGTCAGGGAAATTGAATAGTGGTAATAGTGATCTACTTTGATTGTGCGCATAATTTGGGGAAGCCATGAGGAGTATCGGTATGGAAAATATGAGAATTTTAGATATATTTATTAATTCAAATGTTATTGAACTGCATTAATGGAGATCGGAGCTGTCTTTAAGGCGGCTCTTTCTTTATGCAACTATCTTTTCGGTTTAGTGCAATAAGGACTTTAAAATGCTATATAAAACAAAGTGAAGATGGTATTATTCTAAAAAAATAATGGGTTTAAAAGCAAACTATAAATGGTAAAATTGAAAATAAATGCATTTTTATCATCGAGGAGAAGTTAAGTTGAAGAAAATTTTTACTGTATTATTTTTACTGATGGTTTTAACAGCTTGTAGTTCCAACAGCACTAACAAAGATTTTAATTCGGATACCGCTAACTTGGAAACTGCTAAAAAAGATACTAATTCGGAGGAAAAGACTGAACATGATTATCAATTTACAGGAGAAAGCGAACATTGGGAAGCTGTATATTCTTATGAAGGAACTGAATTATGGGGAGAGAATGGCGAACAAACCACTCATTCCAGCCAAGATAGCTATGAACTTGTATTAAAATATAAGGGTTCTTTGAAAGAGTTATCTTCTATGAAAAACCTTGAATATACTTATGAAACAACCACTTCAAGCGGAACTAAAACTGAGGCATACAAAGAACCACCTAGCGAAAAAGTATTTACAATTAGAGGTGGATCAGAAAATGGAGCAATAATTGGTGAAGGCGAAATTATAAAAGTAAATGTAAAATGGGATGCCTCTGAAGAGTCATTTGAACTGCATAATAAGGCTAATTGATTTTGTTGAACTAATGGGTGCTTTAGAATAGAATTGGAGCGGTCTTTAAAAGGCAGCTTTTTCCTTACTATTTTTCTTTAACATGAGGAGAGAAGTAATGTGCGATTAGCTATTGCATTAGATAATGAGGAATCTAAAGAAATAAGAAAATGGTTAGAACAATACATATTTCCAAACGATTTCCTTGTAGATAATTTTTTAAATACAAGTACAGTTTTATATTCGGTTGATTTTAATGTAAGACCCTAAATTAATGCTGGCATCAGCTCTTAGTATGCTAGTTTGTCCGAAGTATACAGGGGAAAGGAAAGTTTTTTTCTCAAGAAAAACCTTTCTACTCATTAGTAGAAAGGTTGGTTAAACAATCCTCACTACTTTCTCTCATCTTCCAAAGCACATTGCTTTGCAGGAATTGGCACCATTTCAGTTAAATAACTGACGGTTGCCGGGCTTCAAAGGGCACAGTCCCTCCACCTCTCTTGATAAGAGTCAAACATTATATTCAATTAAACACATTATTTTAAATTCAGCGTGAATGTGGTGAGGCAAAGTTCAGTAGTTTATTTCTCTAAAGGAATGTATATATTGGATTTCTTATATGTAATTTTATTTTTCATTTTTGGATATAGTTTTATATGGACATTAAAAGCTATCGTAGAGGAAGTATCCCCGCATCTTACTGCAATCCTTTTTCTTGTATGCTTCATTAGCAATAATCGTTATTCACTTAATATATGACAAAGGCTTGATGCTCGTGGAAATAAAAAGGGAATTGATGCCCGATTTTCAATAACTCAAGAGAAATATGACGAAAAGGATTATCCTATAATTTATAGGAAGCTACATCCAAAAACAATAGCTGTGTAACCTTATAGTTTTTCCATTTAATTTTCTTTCGTTAATCGACTCATTCGGAATGGAGTAATGATGAGAACGATAATAAGAACAATTCCCATATAGCCAAAGATTGGATAGAGAGAGGAAACAAGTTTAGTGAAGCCAAAGAAGCTTGCTATAAATCCTATCAACAGTGATGAAATAACGATTACTTTAAATTTTGTGGTCTGCGGATTTGAAAAGCGTGTTCCAAATGAGTAGAACATGCTGACTGCCGAATTGAAAATCATAGCGAACAGAACGAGAGAGTACAGAATACCTAAGAGAGGTGAAACACTGTTGGCGATTCCCAGCATTGGCATATCTAAGTCCGATACTGTATGAATATGTGAGAAAATAGTAAGATGACTAATTATAACAAGTAGACCTAAAGCAAGCCCTCCTATAAGTCCTCCAATGGATGATATCCTTTCATCAGGTTCATTTCCACCCATAACAAGTGTCATGGAAGCCCCCATTGCAATGGTTATTGAAATATAGTTTATTACAGATATAAGCCAATGTCCCGCAGCTGAATTTTGTTCCATTGCATGTGGTTCAAGTGACGTAAACGATGAATTCATTGTAAACATACTATAAATAAATAGAAAAAGTACGACAAGAATCAGAAATGGTGTGACGGATGCAATTACCTTAATCACACGGTCAACTTTCAGCATAACTGTTATCAAAACAAGAACAGTCATAAGAATGGTGCCTATATAGGAAGGTAATCCGAATTGCTGATCAAAGATCGAGCCTGACCCCGCAATCATGACAATTCCTATACCAATTAGGATGGCGTTCAGAACATAATCAATGATACCGCCGAGAAAGCGACCACAAATCTTATAAATTGCTTCCTGATGCGAATCTGTTTGTGTACGACTGCCAAGCTTCATCAGAATCATTCCAAGGTATCCAAAAATAGCGACTGAAATGATAGCTCCAATTGTGCCCAATTTCCCGAAGCTTACAAAATAAAACATGGTTTCTTGTCCTGAGGCGAACCCTGCTCCGATAAGAATTCCGATAAAAGCACTAGCGATCTTAAGGATTCTCTTCATGTTGTCCTCCGTTTTTCTTACGTTTTTATTTATTCTAACTATTTGATAGGATTATCATTTTATAACCATATCTTTTGATACATATATTTTACTAAGGAGGATCCATGGTGATAGTTAACTTGGACACCTTCCTCTTATGGTACTGAAGTGCCACAATACTCTCGGGGAATAGTCGATTTCCTGTACGCTACTGCCATCTCTTCATTCAGCTCTTTCGAACGTTTCGCTGCATGATGAATCGCCTGTGAAATGGCTCTGCCGCCATTATTTTTCCGTAAAGCCTCAAGTCCGGATGCTGTCGTTCCATTTGGTGAAGTGACTTTTTCTCTGAGACTTGCCGGTGCCTCGTCGTTCACCATAATCATCTTGGCTGCCCCTAAAATCGTTTGGGCTACAATCTCACGGACCATCGCTTCATCCATACCCTTTTTAACGCCGGCATATTCCATATGCTCCATTAAATAATAGAAGTAAGCAGGTCCGCTTCCTGCAATTCCTGTAAAAATATCCATTTGCTCTTCTTCAATTAAGAACACCTTTCCCAAACAGCCAAACAGTTCCTTCACTGCTATCACATTGTCCATCGCTGTATGTCTTCCCGGACATAACGCAGTTGCAGACTCCCGGATCATGCTCGACGTATTTGGCATCAACCGCACAACTTGCTGTCCAAGCTGTAGATGACTTTCCATGAATTCAGTGGAAATGCCCGCTAAAACAGAAATCACAACTTGATCCACTTTTATTTTATCTTTCAATGCATCGAGAGCATCTGCTGCTCCCTGGGGCTTCATTGCCAAAATAAAGAAATCAACTTCTTCATATGGCAATGCATCCTGATGGACCGCCTGAACGCCATACACGTGATTCATTTCCTTGAGTCGTAATTGATTGCGGCGATTTGTCACATAAATTCTCTCTGCTGGAATGCTCCCCATCTGCACAATTCCTGAAATCATCGACTCTGCCATCGAACCTGCTCCTAAAAATGCAACAGTTTTATCTCTCAACATTATGCCCTCCTAAAAGTTCAATGTTCGTAATTCCGTTCGTATTTTTCAACCTTTTTATCGTAACATGCTGAGATTCAGATTCAAGGGAAGAGGGGACATTCACAAGGAAAAGGCCGAGATAGTGAAGGGAAGCGTTATCATTTGGTGCTTACATGCCAGTCAGGTCATTTAATCAGGGATAATCGGCTGTAATCGGAGTATTTGCGGATATTTTAGGAAGATAAACGAAATAAAACAATTCATGTCGTTACAGGTTTTGTCCGTATTTTTTGTCAGTAAAATGCCCTCTTAATAATCGCTCTCCCATTGTATCTAAGACTTGACCTTAATTTATTGAGGGGAGGCACATGAAGATGAATATACAACCTTATTAGTGCAAGGTGTTGATTCTTATGGAATTAAAGGGTCAGGATAGTTCTAGAGTGCATATGGAGTTGTTCAACAATTGGGCCAGATTGCGAGGGAAGAAATGCTGACTTTACAAAAGGTAAATTAGTTAAGGATAAATAGTGGTGAACCGAAAAGAAGGAGCTTTTGAGTGGAACTATTATCTGGAATTTATAATGCATAAGATTGGAACCAATGTCCATTTCAAACGTAAGTAATGTAAAAGATTTAAGGTAGGGAGGCATAAATATGAGGCAGCTTTATATAAAGCAGAAGGTATTCAGTCTTAGCGGGAAATTTACAGTAAAGGATCAGCAGGAGAAGGATATATATTACGTGGAGGGAAGTTTTATGCAAGTTCCAAAGACTTTCTCCATTATGAATATAGCAAGAGATGAAGTAGCCCTCATTACGAAAAAGGTGTTCAGCTTTTTACCAAAGTTTTTTGTTGAGGTGAATGGTCGAGAGGTATTAACAATAAAGAAGGAATTTTCCTTCATTAAAGCACGATATACAATTGATGCGGCAGGCATTGAAGTACATGGTAATTGGTGGGATATGGATTTTCAAGTTTTACAGCATGGTAAAATCGTAGGTAAAGTGGGCAAGGAGTGGTTCACTTGGGGCGATAGCTACAAGGTTCAAATAATAGATGAAGAGATGGAAACCATTATTATTGCCCTCGTTGTTGCAATTGATTGTGTGAAGGCTGATCAAGCAGCTGCTTCCTCAGCAGCGTCGATTTAAAGTAGAAGTGTAAAATTAAAAGGCTGACAGCTTTAAAAAAGTCACTGCTTGAATAGGTGCGGTGAACCGTATCATAAATAATGGGTTCTGGTTATTTAGCTAAACGGGAAACGATACTAGAAACTGCCATGGAGTATCCGTTATTGTGTTAAATCAGCTAATAGAGGCTCAGAAGTTATTCCAGAATTCGGAGCGGTTCTTGAATAAGGTTCGCCTTTCTTATGGAACTAACAGGTGCATTAGCTGAAGATTGGAGCTGTCTTTAAGACAGCTTTTTCTTGTGGAACTAACGGAGCAGGTTAGTCCGTTTCATTATTTTCACCATAATCTTATATCATTTTGACTTATAGTAACGAGAATCAGGTTACATTTAAAATGCTTGCATTATTCATTATTATTATTATAAAATACTTGTATACAAGTGTACTTGAACTCTATTGGAAGGTGAATTTATGGCTGAATCAAAGGAGTTTCTATATCCTGTAAAATGGCTTTCAAAAGCTTCTGCAGGTGATCGTGTAACATCCGAGCTTAGAATGCGCATTATTTCGGGGATGATTGAAAGCGGTGCCATCCTATCTGAAAATAAAATAGCTGCCGATTTCGGCGTAAGCCGCTCGCCAGTTCGTGAAGCGTTAAAAATATTGGCCTCTGAAAATATCATCCGATTGGAAAGAATGGGTGCGGTTGTCATTGGTTTAACAGAAAAAAAATATGCAGAAATTTATGATGTGCGTATACTCATCGAAACGTTTGTATTTGAAAGGCTAGTAAGGATGGAAACGAATGAATTAGTGATGGAACTCAGTAAAATACTGGAAATGATGAAAATTTCCATAAAATATCGAGATGCTGATGAGTTTTCTTATCAGGATGTCCTCTTCCACGAAACGATCATTCGGTCCATCGATCATTCCTACATCCTGATGATTTGGGATAATTTAAAACCTGTGATGGAAAGTTTGATTCTTCTATCCATGCGCAGTCGTTTTAAAGAAAAATATGAAGATTTTACACGGATCATAAATAACCATCAACTTTATATTGATGCAATCAGGACAAAAGATCGGGACCTCATGATTAAGTCGCTACATGAAAACTTTGATGATGTTCAAGAGAAAGTTGAAGACTTATGGACGGCCCAACAGATGCTTTCAAAAGGAGTCGAACAAGAAAATGACTAGCTATATGTTAGGTGTAGACATCGGTACAACAAGTACAAAAGCGGTATTATTCACGAAAAAAGGCGATGTCATCGAGCAGGAGAATATTGGTTATCCTCTTTACACACCGGATATGACAACAGCGGAACAAGACCCTGAAGAGATTTTTCAGGCCGTTTTGAAAGCCTTTACAAATATAACGAAGCAGCATCCAGATAAACAGATATCATTTATTTCATTTAGCAGTGCGATGCATAGTGTTATAGCCATGGATGAAAATGACCAGCCGCTGACCCGTTGTATCACTTGGGCAGATAATCGCAGTGAAGCTTGGGCCCATAAAATAAAAGATGAATTAGATGGGCACGAAGTTTACAAACGGACCGGAACGCCGATACACCCGATGTCTCCATTATCCAAAATCGCCTGGATCGTGAATGATCGTCCAGAGATCGCAACCCATGTTAAAAAGTATATCGGGATTAAAGAATATATCTTTAAAAAGTTCTTTGATCAATATGTTGTCGATTATTCTCTTGCTTCATCGATGGGCATGATGAATCTCAAAAACTTGGATTGGGATGAGGAAGCCTTAAGAATTGCCGGAATAACTCGTGGGCAATTATCTGAACTCGTACCAACAACAAAGGTCTTTAACAACTGTGCCCCGGATTTAGCCAAACAAATCGGGATTGATCCACAAACCCCCTTTGTCATTGGAGCAAGTGATGGTGTTCTTTCAAATCTAGGTGTAAACGCTATCCGGAAAGGTGAAATCGCTGTCACGATTGGGACAAGCGGTGCGATTCGGACGATTATAGACGAGCCGAAAACCGACGAAAAAGGAAGAATCTTTTGCTATGCCTTAACGGAAAAGCATTGGGTGATTGGCGGGCCGGTAAACAATGGCGGGATGGTCCTTCGCTGGATTCGCGATGAATTTGCTTCCTCCGAGGTAGAAACGGCTAAAAGGCTTGGCATCGACGCTTATGAAGTCTTGACCAAGATTGCCGAACGAGTAAGACCAGGCGCCGATGGATTGTTATTCCATCCATATCTCGCAGGTGAACGTGCACCATTATGGAATCCGGATGTACGGGGATCATTTTTCGGATTAACACTCTCGCATAAGAAAGAACATATGATTCGAGCGGCTCTAGAAGGGGTCATTTACAATTTATATACAGTATTTTTAGCCTTAACCGAATGTATGGACGGTCCAGTTACCCGAATTCAAGCTACGGGTGGCTTCGCAAGGTCTGCTGTTTGGCGGCAAATGATGTCCGATATTTTCGAATCGGAAGTCGTGGTTCCAGAAAGCTACGAAAGTTCGTGCCTGGGTGCTTGTATATTGGGGTTATATGCCACCGGGGAAATTGATTCCTTCGAAGTAGTTTCTGAAATGATAGGCAATACCCACAAGCACACACCGAAAAATGATTCTGTAAAAGAATATAGACAACTACTGCCGATTTTCATTAACCTATCAAGGGTATTGGAAAACGAATATACACAGATTGCGAATTATCAAAGAAACTTAATAAATGCTACAAAGTAAAGACATGGAGGAATTACAATGCCGTTAGTTATTGTCGCTTTAGGAATTGTCGCATTATTAATTTTAATAATGGGTTTAAAATTAAACACCTTTATTTCCTTGATCATTGTATCGTTTGGAGTGGCTTTAGCGCTTGGGATGCCACTTGATGGAATTGTCAAAACCATTGAAGCTGGGTTAGGCGGAACACTCGGTCACTTAGCGTTAATCTTTGGACTTGGAGCGATGTTGGGTAAGTTAATCGCAGATTCAGGTGGCGCGCAGCGCATTGCCATGACCCTTGTTAAAAAGTTCGGTGAAAAGAATATTCAATGGGCAGTCGTTGCAGCATCATTTATTATCGGTGTCGCATTGTTTTTTGAAGTGGGATTAGTATTATTAATTCCAATCGTATTTGCAATTTCAAGGGAATTGAAAGTTTCGATACTGTATCTTGGTATTCCAATGGTAGCGGCATTATCCGTAACACACGGTTTCTTGCCGCCGCATCCAGGGCCAACCGTCATCGCTGGTGAATATGGTGCAGACATTGGTCAGGTTTTACTTTACGGCTTCATTATTGCGGTTCCAACCGTTATTTTAGCTGGACCGGTATTTACGAAGATAGCTAAAAGATTAGTACCTGAATCATTTACGAAAACAGGCAGCATTGCCTCTTTAGGAGAACAAAAATCATTTAAACTTGAAGAAACACCTGGATTTGGGATCAGTGTATTTACTGCTTTACTTCCGGTTATATTAATGTCAATTGCTACGATTATCACTTTGATGCAAAAAACAATGGGATTTGAAGATAATGGTCTACTGGCAGCTATCCGTTTTATTGGTGAGGCCGGTACTTCCATGTTGCTTTCCTTATTATTTGCGGTCTATTCAATGGGATTGGCAAGAAAGATTCCAATGAAAGATATTATGGAATCCTGTACATCAGCAATCCTGCATATCGGGATGATGCTTTTAATCATAGGGGGCGGAGGAGCCTTCAAGCAAGTATTGATCGACGGCGGTGTAGGTGACTATGTAGCTGAATTGTTCAAAGGAACATCATTATCACCGATCTTGCTTGCCTGGATCATCGCGGCAATCCTGCGTATTTCCTTAGGATCTGCTACCGTTGCTGCCTTAACGACAGCTGGTTTAGTAATTCCGATGTTAGGTCAGACGGACGTTAACCTTGCTCTAGTTGTGCTTGCTACAGGAGCGGGAAGTTTAGTCGCTTCACACGTTAACGATGCTGGTTTCTGGATGTTTAAAGAGTATTTTGGTTTAAGCATGAAAGAAACATTTGCAACGTGGACCTTGCTTGAGACGATCATTTCAGTAGCTGGATTAGGATTCATTCTATTACTAAGCTTATTTGTATAAGCCTTTCCCGGCAGTAAATCCCCCACTATGGCAGGGATTTACTGCCTATTATTCTTACATAGAAGGAGCAGAAATAAATGTACAATACAATTGGTGTCATTGGTTTAGGGGTAATGGGCAGTAATATCGCATTAAATATGGCTAGTAAAGGGGAACGAGTGGCTGTCTATAACTACACAAGGGATTTAACGGATCAGCTTGTAGCTGAATTGGATAGTCAGTCGCTCCATCCGTATTACGAAATCCAAGACTTTGTTCAGTCACTGGAAACTCCAAGAAAGGTTTTTCTAATGGTGACTGCGGGTAAGCCGATCGACTCGGTGATCAATTCATTGCTTCCTCATCTTGAATCAGGCGATATTATCATGGACGGCGGTAACTCCCATTACGAAGATACTGAACGCAGATATGATGAATTGGAATCTAAAGGAATCAGTTATTTGGGAATTGGTATTTCTGGTGGAGAAGTCGGGGCATTAAAGGGACCTTCAATCATGCCGGGTGGAGATAAAGGCGCCTATGAAAAAGTAGCTCCGATTCTGACAAAAATCGCAGCACAGGTAAATGCTGACCCTTGCTGTACCTATATCGGTCCAAAAGGAGCAGGTCATTTTGTAAAAATGGTACATAACGGGATTGAGTATGCAGATATGCAATTAATCGCCGAAGCCTATACATTTTTAAGAGAAAAGTTGCATTTGGAAGTCCATGAAATTGCTGACATCTTTGAAACATGGAATCAAGGCGAACTGAAAAGTTATTTAATCGAAATCACTGCTGAAATTTTAAGGAAAAAAGATGATGTGACGGGCTTACCCTTGATCGATGTGATTCTTGATAAAGCAGGACAAAAAGGTACAGGCAAATGGACCAGCATGCAAGCTATTGATAACGGAATACCAGTTTCGATTATTACAGAGTCTTTGTTTGCCCGTTACATTTCCGCTTTAAAAGAAGAACGGGTTAATGCAGAAAATATTTTAACAGGCCCTGAAAACAATCAGCAAAAATTGGATAAAAATGAGTGGATTGACTATATTAGACAAGCATTATATATGGGAAAAGTTTGTGCATACGCGCAAGGTTTTACTCAATATAAAATGACTTCTGAACTTTACGGCTGGGATTTGCCTTTAAAGGATATTGCGCTGATTTTCCGAGGTGGTTGCATCATTCGTGCCGAATTTTTAAACGTCATTAGCGAAGCCTATCAAGAGCAGCCGAATCTGGCTAATTTATTAATCTCACCGTATTTTACCGAAAAGGTTACGGACTACCAGGTAGGATTGCGAAAGGTTGTCTGTGAGGGAATAAATTCCGGTATCTCGTTTCCATGTTTAAGTGCTTCACTCACTTATTACGATAGTTATCGAAAAGGCATCTCTAATGCTAACCTTTTGCAAGCACAACGTGATTACTTTGGTGCACATACCTATGAACGACGTGATCTGGCAGGAGTCTTTCACACAAACTGGCAGTGATGGAAAGTGGCAAAGACACAGTCATTTTTCAATAATCGTTTGTACTTTACTTCAATAAGAGAGCTGCTTTTGAACTGCACCCCAATTGTTAGACAACATCTAACAATTGGAGGTGCAGTTTTTTTGACTAAATATACGATAGACGAAAAATCAAATGCAGT
>NZ_JBHTYI010000043.1:0-32635 GCF_043656335.1 Peribacillus sp. NPDC056705
TCACACCCGTTCCCATTCCGAACACGGCAGTTAAGCTCTTCAGCGCCGATGGTAGTTGGGGGTTTCCCCCTGTGAGAGTAGGACGTCGCCAAGCTATAATCTTTGTATTCTTTTTGAGTAATCGGGAATACTATTTTTATAAAAGAAGCATTTATACCGTCGCGGGGTGGAGCAGTCCGGTAGCTCGTCGGGCTCATAACCCGAAGGTCGCAGGTTCAAATCCTGTCCCCGCAATCATGAAAAAAACGAAACCCAGGTTTCGTTTTTTTGTTTTATCCGAAATTCAAACAATTATGTCCTTAACTTATTTGTTTCTTCTTTTGAAACAAGGTAAACTACATATTAGAATGGTTTTTGTTCCATAATATTGCGTTTATGGTTCTCGACATGAACTTTAGGACGTTTTCCTAATAATGATAAAGGTGATTGATATATGCAACAGGTTGAATGGATTTCTCAGAATGAGGAAGAAACAGCGCGATTTGCGCAGGAATTGGCACAAAAGCTTTCAAGCGGCGATGTGCTGGCTTTAGAAGGTGATTTGGGTGCAGGGAAGACGGCATTCACAAAAGGATTGGCTAAAGGATTAGGTGTTACCAGAATGGTGAATAGTCCTACCTTTACGATAATAAAGGAATACATGGGACGATTGCCTTTATATCATATGGATGTATATCGGGTAAGTGAATCGGAAGAAGATTTAGGCTTTGAAGAATATTTTGATGGTGATGGTGTGACTGTCGTTGAATGGGCCCATTTAATAAAGGATCACCTTCCGGAGGAAATCTTGACCATTTATATTTATCGCCTGAGCGATACAAGCCGGCGTTTTGTTCTGGAAGCCAAAGGCGAACGATATGTAAAGTTATGTAAGGAGATTATTTGATGAAGGTTTTAGCTATAGATACATCGAATTTCACATTAGGGGTTTCCCTGGTAAACGGGAGTCAAGTAATTGGTGAGTATACGACGAACCTAAAGAAAAATCATTCGGTGCGGGTTATGCCAGCAATTGAAACACTGCTGAGGGATTGTGATACTAAACCGAAGGATTTGACTAAGATAGTGGTCGCTCAAGGCCCAGGATCCTATACAGGCGTCAGGATTGGAGTGACGATTGCAAAAAGCTTGGCCTGGACACTTCAGATTCCTTTATCGGGTGTTTCCAGCTTAGAGGTTTTAGCAGCTAATGGACGTTATTTTAACGGGTTGATCTCTCCGTTGTTCGATGCAAGAAGAGGGCAGATTTATACTGGATTATATGAAATGGAAAATAACTCTTTAAAGACAGTCATTGAAGATTGTAATATTTTATCCTCTGAGTGGGCGAATCAATTGAAGGAATTAAATCGTCCCGTTTTATTCGTTGGTCAAGATGTGGACATCCACCGGGATGCAATTACGGAAGCATTAGGTGAATTAGCTGTATTCGCTCCGGTACAGTCATATAACTCAAGACCAAGCGAACTGGCCTTCCTTGGTCTTGATAAGACTGAAGTCGATGTTCACCAGTTTGTACCGAATTATATCCGCATGGCTGAAGCAGAAGCTAAGTGGCTTGAACAGCAGGGGAAATAAACAAGGAAAGCGACCGATTATTATGAGTAAAACATTGACGTTCCGAAAGATGAATACGGAAGATATCGACCAAGTGCTAATTGTGGAAAAGCAGTCCTTCACTTTGCCTTGGAGCCGGGAAGCTTTCTTTAATGAACTGAATCATAATCAATATGCTGTATACATGGTGATAGAAGATGAAGGGAAAATTGCCGGTTATTGCGGTGCATGGATCGTCATTGATGAATCGCACATTACCAATATAGCTATATTGCCAGAATACCGAGGGCAAAAGCTTGGGGAAGCTTTGCTCAGGAAGATGATTGAAATCTCCATTTCGATGGGTGTGGTCAGGATGACGCTTGAGGTACGGGTCAGTAATGCAATAGCCATTTCGCTTTATGAAAAACTTGGTTTCCAAAAGGGTGGAATCCGAAAAAATTATTATACGGACAATCAAGAAGATGCTTATGTTATGTGGGTGAATTTTTCATGAAAAAAGATCAATTTATATTAGGAATTGAAACGAGCTGCGATGAAACTGCGGCAGCTGTCATAAAAAATGGAACGGAGATACTGAGTAATGTCGTGGCTTCACAAATCGAAAGCCATAAACGTTTTGGCGGTGTCGTCCCGGAAATAGCTTCCCGTCATCATGTAGAACAAATTACGATCGTTCTCGAAGAAGCATTGGTGCAAGCCGGTGTGACATATGAAGACTTGGATGCCATTGCCGTTACAGAAGGCCCCGGACTGGTAGGGGCACTATTAATAGGCGTGAATGCGGCGAAGGCTGTAGCTTTCGCGCATGGAATACCGATTGTCGGAACGCATCATATCGCGGGTCATATCTATGCAAATCGTCTTATTCAGGAAATCGAATATCCTGCGCTTTCTTTAGTCGTTTCGGGAGGCCATACGGAATTGGTCCTTTTAGAAAAACCGGGTACTTTCAAGGTGATAGGGGAAACGCGGGATGATGCAGCAGGTGAGGCGTATGATAAAGTGGCCCGAACCTTGGGGCTCCCTTATCCTGGAGGCCCTCATATCGATAGGCTGGCACAAGAAGGTTCACCAACTTTGAAACTGCCTCGGGCATGGTTGGATGGCAGCTATGACTTTTCTTTCAGCGGGCTGAAATCAGCGGTAATCAACACTTTGCATAACGCCGAACAGCGCGGGGAAAAAATTGAACCTAAAGATTTAGCCGCAAGTTTCCAAGCTAGCGTGATAGAAGTGCTTGTTATGAAAGCTGTAAAGGCTGCAAAGGAATATAATGTGAAGCAGGTATTGCTTGCTGGAGGAGTTGCAGCAAATAAAGGCCTTAGGGAAGCATTAACGGAAGCTTTTAAGGATTTACCTATGGATATATCCATTCCGCCCCTATATCTTTGCACGGACAATGCCGCCATGATCGGTGCTGCTGGCAGTGTCATGTTTGAAAAGGGAAAACGATCAGGTTTGGATTTGAACGGAAATCCTGGATTGGACATTGAAGCATTTTAATTGACGAGAAGACAGGATCCCTCACTTAGGCATCCTGTCTTTTTTATCGTGTTTATAAAAAAAATAGAATATTCTGTGGATAAATTTTTTTAGATGATCATACTGCATGTGTATAAAGTGGGGTTTTTGTGGATAAGTGGATATGTTTCTGTGGATAATGTGCATAACCCAAATTAATGGCTAGTGAGCGGTAAGTGGTTTGTTAACAATTTTGTGGATAACTTTCAAGCAACGTTTTAATTGGAGAAGAAAAAGACCGAGTCAATTAACTCGGTCTTTTGTCATTCCTCCAGTTCAGTCCATTCTTCAAGAAGCTGGTCCAAACTTTCCTGGGCATGATCAAGCTTTGTTTGGACCTCCATTACTTTTTCATGGTCCTGAAAAACACCTGGATCACAAAGGAGATCATTATATTCGTTTATTTCGATCTCAAGAAGCTCCATGGCTGCCTCGATTTCCTCAATGCGCCGCTTTCGCTGGCGTTCAGCTTTTTTTGCTTCTTTATCAATTTTGTAATTTGTTTTTTCTACAGTTGCATCTAAAGTTTTAGCCTGTTCCTGCTCTTCAAGTGCTTGGATTTCCGCCTGCTCCTGTTTCTTCTCTAGATAGTAATCATAATCACCGAGGAATTCTTCGTTGCCGACTTTGGAGAGCTCTATCACTTTCGTTGCTATCCGATTTATGAAATAACGGTCATGTGAAACGAAAAGAATAGTTCCCGGATAATCGATCAAGGCGTTTTCAAGCACCAATTTACTATCGAGGTCCAAATGGTTCGTTGGTTCATCAAGAATTAAAAAATTCCCTTTTTGCATCATCATTTTGGCAAGGGCAAGCCGTGCCTTTTCGCCCCCGCTTAGTGTGGAAACGGTTTTCAAAACATCGTCCCCGCTAAATAGAAAATTACCGAGTACTGTGCGAATGTCCTTTTCCGGTTTAAGGGGATAGTCGTCCCATAATTCATTGAGTACGCGTTTATTGGAAACAAGGTTAGCCTGTTCTTGATCGTAGTAGCTGACTTCTACGTTCGTTCCAAAACGGAAACCACCAGAAAGTGCAGGCAGCTTAGAAATGATCGTTTTCAATAAAGTTGATTTTCCAACTCCATTTGGGCCAACAAGTGCTATGCTTTCCCCTTTAGTCATCCGGGAATTTATATTCTTTGATACCGTTTCCCCTTCGTATCCAATAGCCAAGTCCTGAAGTTGAAGTACTTCATTTCCGCTTTGCTTTTCAATCTGGAAAGAAAAATTCGCGGATTTTTCATCACCTTGCGGCTTGTCCATAACATCCATCTTTTCGAGCTGTTTGCGTCTGCTTTGTGCTCTTTTCGTGGTGGAAGCCCTGGTGATATTACGTTGGACAAAGTCGCGAAGCTTTTCAATTTCCCCTTGTTGCTTCTCGAACAGTTTCATGTCCCGCTCATAATCTTCCGCTTTTCCCTCTAGGTAAGAACTATAATTACCATGGTATTTTTTCATGTTATTCCGGGAAATCTCATATACGAGGTTTACTACTTTATCTAAAAAATAACGGTCATGTGAAACAATAAGGACAGCTCCCTGGTAGCTTTGTAAATATTGTTCAAGCCAAGAGAGGGTTTCGATATCCAGATGGTTCGTCGGCTCATCCAGAATCAATATGTCCGGTTTCCTTAAAAGCAGTTTCCCTAATGCAAGCCTTGTTTTTTGTCCGCCGCTTAAAGTGGAAATGGGGGTAGAATAGTCAAAGTCAGCAAACTGAAGTCCATGCAATACGGAACGGATATCCGCCTCATATTGATAGCCGCCCTTCTCTTTGAATGCCACCATCAAAGTGTCGTATTCATTCAGCACTTTTTGGTAAATTGTTTCGTTTTCAAAGATGTCAGGTCTGGCCATATCAGCCTCAAGGCGACGCAGGTCCTTTTCTTGCTCTATAAGGTCGGTGAATACAGTCAGCATCTCATCCCAAATGGTCAGTTCGGATTCCAATCCCGTATCCTGGGCCATATAGCCGATGGTGACGCCTTTTGGTTTGATTATCTCACCGCCATCATGGGAAAGCTGCCCGGCTATGATTTTAAGCAGAGTTGATTTACCGGCGCCATTTCGGCCGACTAGTGCAATTCGATCTTTATTTTGAACTTCGAGCTTCATATTTGATAAAATAAGTTCAGCTCCATAATATTTCGATAGTTGATTGATTTGTAATAAAATCATAGATTTCACCTCAATTGATTATTGTTAGTGTAACGTATTTTAGTTAATATCGGCAACAGCTTGGTTCCAAGCTTAAACAAAAGCTGTTACATAAAGTGGAATAATAGTGTATGATTTAGGAGGGGTTACTTAAATGGGAGACTTAACGCATTTTAATGAACAGGGCAGGGCCAAAATGGTCGATGTGAGTGCTAAGCCTGAAACAACCCGGACGGCAGTAGCTCAATCGAGCATTTTATTGAATGATGAAATATATGAATTGGTCACGAACCATAAAATGAAAAAAGGTGATGTACTGGCTGTTGCGCAAGTTGCAGGAATAATGGCCAGCAAGAATACATCCAATATAATTCCAATGTGCCATCCCATTGCTCTGCAAGGGGTCAATATAGCCTTTGATTGGGAAAAAGAAGAACAAGGATATAGGCTTACGATTGAAACGGAAGCTAAGACAAAAGGGAGTACAGGTGTGGAAATGGAAGCGTTAACAGCTGCATCCGTGACTGCCTTGACTGTTTATGACATGTGTAAGGCCATTGATAAGGGAATGGTGATCGGGCCTACATTCTTAGTGGAGAAAACAGGCGGAGTGTCCAGTAGCGATTATAAAAGGCAAGTAAAGCAAACAGATAGAGATTAAGTTGACAAGCATGTGTGAAAGCGGGGAAGAACAATGAACCATGACCCAAAGATACCGCAGGCGACAGCCAAAAGGTTGCCATTGTATTATCGATTTTTAAAGAACTTACATTCCTCAGGCAAACAAAGAGTTTCCTCGGCAGAGTTAAGTGAAGCTGTAAAAGTGGATTCTGCCACAATTCGCCGTGATTTTTCCTACTTTGGCGCGCTTGGGAAAAAAGGCTACGGCTACAATGTCAATTACTTATTATCCTTCTTTAGAAAAACACTAGATCAAGACGAATTGACCAAAGTCGCTTTAATCGGGGTAGGAAATTTAGGAACCGCTTTTTTAAATTACAATTTCATGAAAAATAATAATACAAAAATTGAAATGGCTTTCGAGGTTTCTGAAGAAAAGGTCGGCAAGCGAATAGCTGATGTGCCCATCTATCATATGGATCAAATCGATACATTATTGCAGGAAAATAATATTACTGCGGCTATATTGACAGTGCCAGCACAGGTAGCCCAGACGATAACCGATCGTCTAGTCAAAGCTGATATAAAAGGAATATTGAATTTCACACCTGCACGGCTGACTGTGCCTCCATCCATAAGGGTTCACCACATTGACCTGGCCGTGGAGCTTCAGTCGCTCATCTACTTCCTGAAACATTATCCTGTAATGGAAGAAGCCGCATTGGAGGAATGAAAAAAACGCTGCATCATTGCAGCGTTTTTTTATTTTTTCTTATTTTTTTGTGCAGCTTTAATCTTAAAGTGCAGCATGATCATGCGTAATCCCGATCCAAAATCAAGAGTTGCAATAAGGACAAGTATGTAGGCAAAGAGTCCCCATCCGGAAGAATTGACGGTTTGAATCGCGATAGCGGTAAAAAGAGCTCCTAAGCCAGCATAGATGATGCCCATAAATAATGGTGATTGACGTTTCATAATAAACCTCCGATGAAGGCCTGTGCAGTATCTAGCATCTTCTCAATATCCTCCCGATATACCACTTGAAGGATGATAACAAGCGTATTCATCGCAATATGAGCGCTCATGGAAACGAGAATGCGACCTGTTTTCGCATAAAGGAAAGCAAAGGTGAAGCCCATTGCCGTATATAATAGAAGATGTTCAAATTCACCATGCGCCAAGCCGAAAATAACTGAGCTGATTAAAGCTGAAATAAAGAAGTTAAAGCGTTTATGAAGAGACCCGAAAATGATTTTCCGGAAAATTAATTCTTCCAATATAGGTCCAATTACTGAAGTGACGAAAATGACCATGGGGACTTTGTAAATGAGTGAAATAAGTTGCTGCGTATTTTCAGATTCAGACTTCACCCCAAGGATTTGTTCAATGCTGCCGGCAATGCTTTGTGCAAAAAGAGCCATGAACACTCCTGCAACTGCCCATAATATGGACATCGGGACGGTAGTTTGATTTCTCGTGCCCAACTGTTCCCTCATATCTTTTTTCATTAAAAAAAGAATCAAGAATAAAGCAGCGAGAAAACTGAAAACTATCCAATATGCTGCAGACTTCACTTCGAGTTCATCGGCCGGCATTCCGGTAGAAGATCCGATAAGCATGAAAATGGGTACCCCAACAATACTGGATAATTGCATGGCAATATAAGTGATGATGACGAACCAATATTCTTTTTTCAAAAATGAAAACTCCTTTTATAGTCACCCATCCCGTTCGGAACGTTCCTGATATGGGGACAATCTATAAACGCATACTCCAAAATGGTATCAAATATTGAGGCAGAACACCACTTAAAGGTACCCCTAACATAACATTTCAATTACATTGTTAAGGAAATCATTATGTTAAAGTAGTTTACCCTTAATTTATCAGAAATTAATAAAAAATTTTCAATAAGATACTTGCAAAAAAGGCTCGGTTTATTTAATATTATAAATGTGTTAGCACTCGATGATGAAGAGTGCTAATAATCATGAAACAAATTATCAAGAGAATATGAGGAGGTTGTTTCACTTGTTAAAACCATTAGGTGATCGCGTTATTATTGAACTAGTTCAAACTGAAGAAAAAACTGCAAGCGGTATTGTTCTTCCTGATACTGCTAAAGAAAAGCCACAAGAAGGTAAGGTAGTAGCAGTTGGTACTGGCCGTGTCCTTGAAAATGGCGAACGTGTTGCTTTAGAGGTTGCCCAAGGCGATCTAATTATCTTCTCGAAATATGCAGGTACTGAAGTTAAATACGAAGACACTGAATACTTAATTTTACGTGAAAGCGACATTCTAGCTGTAATCGGCTAATTATACATCATACTTAACTGAACGAAAATTTTCTTAAAATTTTAGGGAGGTACTTATAAATGGCTAAAGAAATTAAATTTAGTGAAGAAGCTCGTCGCTCCATGCTTCGTGGTGTGGACGCACTTGCAGATGCAGTTAAAGTAACGCTTGGACCAAAAGGTCGTAACGTGGTTCTTGAGAAAAAATTCGGTTCACCGCTTATCACAAATGACGGTGTGACGATCGCTAAAGAAATCGAATTGGAAGATGCATTCGAAAACATGGGTGCGAAATTGGTTGCTGAAGTAGCAAGCAAAACAAACGACGTAGCTGGTGACGGTACTACTACTGCAACAGTTCTTGCACAAGCGATGATCCGTGAAGGTCTTAAAAACGTAACAGCTGGTGCTAACCCAATGGGTATCCGTAAAGGAATCGAGAAAGCGGTCAATTCAGCAATTGCAGAATTGAAAGCCATTTCCAAACCTGTTGAAAACAAAGAATCAATCGCACAAGTTGCTGCCATCTCTTCAGCTGATGAAGAAGTGGGCCAACTGATTGCAGAAGCAATGGAGCGCGTTGGTAACGACGGCGTCATCACAATCGAAGAGTCTAAAGGTTTCACAACTGAATTGGACGTAGTAGAAGGTATGCAGTTCGATCGCGGATATGCATCTCCATACATGGTTACTGATTCAGATAAAATGGAAGCTGTCCTTGAGAATCCATATATCTTGATCACAGATAAAAAAATCACGAATATCCAAGAAATCCTTCCTGTCCTTGAACAAGTTGTTCAACAAGGGAAACCGCTATTATTGATTGCTGAAGATGTAGAAGGCGAAGCGCTTGCAACTCTAGTTGTGAACAAACTTCGTGGAACATTCAACGCTGTTGCGGTTAAGGCCCCTGGATTCGGTGACCGTCGTAAAGCAATGCTTGAAGACATCGCGGCTCTTACAGGCGGCGAAGTGATCACTGAAGAAATCGGACTTGATCTTAAATCCGCAACAATCGATTCATTAGGCCGTGCGTCTAAAGTGGTTGTTACAAAAGAAAATACAACAATCGTTGAAGGTTCTGGAGACACAGCTCAAATTCAAGCTCGTGTAAACCAAATCCGTGTCCAATTAGAAGAAACGACTTCTGAATTCGACCGTGAAAAATTACAAGAACGCCTTGCTAAATTAGCTGGTGGCGTAGCGGTAATCAAAGTTGGTGCAGCTACCGAAACAGAATTGAAAGAACGTAAACTTCGTATTGAAGATGCATTGAACTCCACTCGTGCTGCTGTTGAAGAAGGTATCGTAGCCGGTGGTGGTACAGCACTTCTTAACGTATACAATAAAATCGCTGAAATTCAAGCGGAAGGCGACGTAGCAACAGGAGTGAAAATCGTTCTTCGTGCAATCGAAGAGCCTGTTCGTCAAATCGCTCACAATGCCGGTCTTGAAGGCTCTGTAATCGTAGAGCGCCTTAAAGGCGAAGCAGTAGGCACTGGCTTCAATGCAGCTACTGGACAATGGGTGAACATGATCGAATCCGGTATCGTCGATCCTACTAAAGTAACTCGCTCTGCTCTACAAAACGCTGGTTCTGTAGCAGCTATGTTCTTAACTACAGAAGCTGTAGTTGCTGACAAACCAGAACCTGCAGGCGCTGGCGGAATGGGCATGCCTGATATGGGCGGCATGGGCGGCATGGGCGGCATGATGTAATAAGGGTTTAAATCCCTTTGATATAGGGGTTTAAAGAGTATTTAGAAATAAATGCTCACCTATTTGCTCACCTAACATGTAAATATCTTTTAAAGTTGAAGGTCTTCCATTAGTTTACTGAACTGATGGGAGGCCTTTTTATCCCCCAGACGATGATGATAGCAGAAGAAATTAATACTTTATACTGCCCGTTAGCTGCCTGCTGTAACCTCTTTTTAGTTTCAGCATCTAATACAGCTATATAATTTGTATGTTGTAAATTAAATGCTGAAAGCCCTAATTTTACTAATCAAAAATACCGTTTAGTTCTTGTTCTGTAATAGTATAATCGGGTAAAAAATTGCTCGCTGATCGTCTGTCTTCTACACAAAAGACATGAAAAAAGAGGCTTCCATTAAATTTCGAAAATTAATGGAAAACCTCTAATTCAGAAAATGTTACCCCAATGTTGCCCCTCGTACGAAAACAACGGTTTTAAACCTTGATATTAATGGGTTTAGGCACCAAGCTACATCATGCCGCCCATAAGCTCTCAACGTAAATCCTCGAAAACAACTACTAAAAAACCTATTAAAATCAAGAGTGAAAACGAGTGGTTAACAGAATAAACGATAATACATCAATAGTGCCCGCCTCCAGTTAGACAATGGGGCGGGCGCTATTGATTCTCATCTTCCTGTCTTTTAATCAGAACGTCAAAAATAGCGCTTGTTACACTACGCGTCCCTTCAGCATCATGCCCCAGCTCCCATAGCATCATACCACCAAATTCGTTAGCAAGAGCAAGTTTGGTTTTCTTTATCATTGTCGTTTCTCCATTATAATGATAGGTCGTCCCGTTCAAGTTAACTTTGTCTCTTTCAGCATTTGTAGGATCATGATTAATGATAGCATTATAAGATAAATGCATTTTCGTTAAGTCTTCTGGTTGTGCAAAAAGAGGAACTCCTAATACTAACTTTTTCTTCGAAATTCCAAGTTTGTCAAATAAATTAGACCAATAGCTTACGATATTCTTAGTGAATGGATACGGTGATAAATTTGCAGCATTATATTTCCCGTCCCATTGACCGTCATATGCCATGATATTAACGTGGTCAACATAATAAAATATGGATGGATCATAAACAACTGATTGAACTTCTGTCCCTGTCACACTATGAATCATTGAATATACGGCTATCGATAACTCCTTGTCATTTAAGTGTAACTTTTCTCCCAATGTTTTTGTAAAAACAGCTAGATAATGTGCGTCCTCTTTTGAACGGGGGTGCTCAAAATCAATATCAATCCCATCAAGATTCTCTTCATTCGTTAGTTCAATTAGTTCGTCAATAAGCTTTGTACGAGAAGTGGGATTTGCTATGGCAGTTTTAAAATAGTCATATGATTCTCCGCCTTTCAAGTGGCGCATGCCACCTACAGCAATCATCACCTTTGTATCTTCTTGGTGTGCATTTTGAACCATTTTGCGGAGATTTGATAAGGCCTTCCCACCATTCAATAAGAGACTTCCATCTTTTTCAGGATGGACAAATGAAAAAATAATATGTGTTAACTTCGTATAATCGATCGACGCGGGATCTCTAAAATCCTGAATATATCCTATTAATACTTTTGAATCGACAGGTTCTATATGTTGTTCTGATTTTGGCGCTTCTCCTATTATGAGTTGGCTTTGTGTTTGTGTCTGACCTTTTTCTGTATTGTTACTTGTAAATATAGATTCTAAAAAAAACCCTCCTATAAAAATGAGCAATGCTACTATTGTTAGAAGGAGGTAGTGTTTCTTCATTCAACAACCTCTTTTCATAGAAAACCGTCTTTAGAAATAGTATCAAAAAGAAATGGGAATGGGAATGGGAAGTAATGTGGTGGAAATAGTGTAAGCAACCTTATTACTCTAATTAGAGTTAAAAAGGTTGCTTATTGTAGTTATAAATCTTTCTTAAACTGTTTAGTCCAAATAAAACTTGTGATCGACTATCAAAATGTCCATTTATGATAAAGTAATTCTTTTGCATCGGAACCTTTAAGCATGAAATCAATAGGCATAGACCGATAGATAGAAAGTTATTGCTTGTCAATCTCAAGGTGTTTTTTCAATTCATTGGAAATTTCATCGAGCTTTTCTTTATCTGGTATAAAATAGTAGATTTTATTTATTTCCGAATCTTTTCCATCAATTTGGTGCTGTACTATGTTTTGAAGGGACTCTTTATAATTGGATTGAATGGCCCACATATCATTGAAAGTCAAGTTTGTTTTCACGTTGTTTTCAACAACTTTAAATATATCATCAAATTTCGTAATAGAGGATATGTGGGATCCCTTATTAATCACAGCTTCGATTACTTGACGTTGTCGAAGTTGTCGACCAAAGTCCCCCCGTGGATCGTCTTTTCTCATTCGAGAGTAACCTAGGGCTTCTTTACCGTTCAAATTGATCGTGCCTGTCGGATAATGAACACCATAAATAGTAAAATCTAAATCATTATCTACTTTCACTCCTCCTACTGCATCAACAATATCTACAAAGCTTTTCATATCACCCTTTATAAAATAATCAACAGGAATATCTAAGAACTTTTCTACGGTACGTATGGCCATTCCATCACCACCCAATGCATGAGAGTGGTTAATCTTATCTTTTGTTCCTTTCCCAATTATCTTAGTATACGTATCACGAGGAATGCTTACCACGTGCATGGATTGATTATGGGGATTAATCGTTAATAAGATTAATGCATCAGACCGTCCGTGTAGTTCTCGACCTGCGGGATCATCAATTCCCATTAGTAAAACTGAAATGGGATCTCCTTCTTTAATGTTAATCTTTTCTAGTCGTTCTTTAGATTCGTATTTTACTTGAATACTTGCTACAGTTGACGTTACTATGGACCATAAGTAATATGTGTAACTGCCTGTCCCTAAAATTAAAATAACAATTGTGGTTAATATAATAAGTAATATTTTTTTTCTCTTTCCGGTGCGCATTGTATACCTCACTTTAATAAATCTAATGGATTATAGATTATTTGTTTGTATTTAAAAATAAGAAATTATAAATTTTTGAACTGTGGATAAGCGCTTCGACATCCAGCGTAAGCGTCCCAGCGACTAATGAACTTCCCCCTCACTGCGATAAGTTAACATCGAATCGCTTACGCTCTTCGTGTTTCCTTTATCTCATTCGGAGTGGTCCAGTCCATACGTCGCTAAACGGGCACTTGTGCTTTGTTCTGAAAAATACATACTCTCTTAATTATTGGACTATGCTACAGATTTAGAATCTGTTTTAGAATCAGTTTGATAGTCTCGTCCTGTTCGATTTACTTTATTCCAGTCCTTGTTGAAGAAATAAGCAATACTTCCATACATTACAAGGTACATAATGATAAAGCGATAAATAAAAATATCTAGGAGAATAGTAAAGAATAAGCGATATATATCTTTCTTTTGAAATCTAAATCCGTAATACCTACTCACTCCAATTGCCACCAAATTATACATAAAATGAAACAATAAAATGTAAAGTAAAATGGTAAGCATATGTAAAATACCGGAAGAAAATGGATTAAAGATACTATTTACCACAAATAAACTCGTCATAATATAAGCAGTAATGGTTCTACCTATAAAAGATTCAAATATATAGAAAAACGAGACGGCTTTAGTAAATAAGGTTTTACAAATAAAAGAACGGAAATGGATGACACAGTCTATAAATGCCTTTTGCCAGCGTACGCGTTGTTTAAAAAAGTCCTTCCAGTTTTCAGGTAATTCTGTATAAGCAACAGCATCTGAAATTAGAGCAATCTTCTTATTTTTTTGTTTGGATATGTACTTATGGATGCGTAGTGTTATATCAATGTCTTCTCCTATAGTTGAACGATAACCTCCTACATTAATAAGTGTTTGTTTCGTAAAAATACCAAATGCTCCTGATATGACGGCTAAAGCTTGAAAACGTGCAAGTGATAATTTTGTAACATAGAAAGCTTTTAGAAAATCCAATGTTTGGAGACGTACTAGCATGTTTGCATGAACTAAAGACAAATAGCTCAAAGGTTTAGATGTTTTTGTTTGTAGAACGTGCACGACCCCTCCTGCAGCAACGACGTCCTTATCTTCAAAGGTTTTGTTAATCACTGATAAGGCCTGATCTGTCAAGATGGTGTCTGCATCTAATGTGATAACTAAACTTTGACTCGAATATTCAATGCCTGCATTTAAGGCATCTGCTTTTCCACCATTCGGTTTATCTAAAACGTATATATGAGGGTAAAGCTTGGATTGAAAAACATTTTTTACTTTTTTATGGGAAAGCTTTCTGAGTGTAGATCTAGAACAGGGTGTTAATTTTAGAAACTTATTCAATAAAGAAAGTGTTTCATCCGTTGATCCGTCATTGATATAAATGACCTCAAACTGTGAATAAGATAATGATTTCATACTGTTAATCGAAGTTTCAATAATTCCCTGTTCATTGTAACAAGGGACTATTATACTAACCCCTTTTTCTTTTTCTATTTCTACATTACGATTAACGTCTTCGCTTTTTTCCCGAAACCAAGGCAAACAATGGAGTAAATGAAGCACAGGGAAAGCATTGCCTAAAAAGAACAAAAATACGAGAATATCATCCAAAAACACAATCGAAGGTATAATATCCGAAGTTATAATATCAATAATCATTCATCACCTTTCTGACATGTTATATTATCAGAAAATAAGGAAATAGAAATTATTTCTATGGAAATTCAGGGAAAAATTAATATAGGTAATTCTGTTGTTATAATTGTAAAATAATAAAAATTAAATATGTATAAAAACGGATAATGATGAAGATTTTATACTATTAAGTAATGCGAGGTTTGTGTAGTAGTCAAATTACAATCCGAAATAAGCTTTAATAGATATTAAATAGGCTTATAATCTGGATCTAAATACCTGAAAAATATGTTTTCTTTGAAATACAAATGAAATTTTCAATTCTATCAAAAACTCTCGTTCTTCACTTATCTAGTTGTAGAATAAAATCAACAATAGCAACTGAAATTAGTGGAAATTACTACAATTAAAACAACCATTTAATGTCCACTCATATACAAAGTAATGACGAAATTCATATCCTATCCCCTGATTTTTATAATTCCATTGATTTACAGACCTTTATGCTAGTAAATGGGGGAATAGATAAAGGATAATCGTGATGTTCAATTTTTTATGATTCTTTCCTAACGGTGTAAGAGATTTACCGTTATCCGTTTTTTAACTTTTTTTATCATTATTTTACTTTTTTACAGAATGCAACAGAGATATTACATTCTGATAAAATCAGTTTTCCTTCCTTCATTCTCTGATAATATGAATTTCTATGAAAATTTAGTGAGGTGGGGAACGGAACTTTGTTAAAGAAATTATTAGCATTATGTCTTTTATTAAATCTTATTATTTCGGGGGGAGTGGTACACGCCAATTCGGTATCCAGTGAACAAGATAGTACACCTTCAGTTACTGATCTCATGGGTTCACAAGAAGGTTATGGTGTGAGTGCCTCTAATCCCCGCGCAGTCGAAGTGGGGATGAAAGTGCTTGAAAATGGAGGGAATGCCGCTGATGCTGCCATTGCTGTTTCCTACGTGCTTTCTGTTGTTGAGCCATTTGGGTCAGGGATTGGCGGCGGTGGTCAAATGCTACTTATACCGCCGAAGACAAATAAACCTGTTGTTTATGATTATCGAGTACAAGCCACATCTGATGAGAAACTGGGTAGTAAAAAATCAGGTGTCCCCGGTTTCGTTAAAGGGATGGATATGATACATAGAGATTATGGGTCAAAACCATTTGCTGAACTGATTTCACCTGCAATCGACTTCGCAGAGAAAGGAGTTGAAGTCGACAAACTATTATCGGAACGTCTTACAGGAGCCAGTCAGAGGTTGCCGGTAAAGGACTTGCCGCATTTCTATCCTGATATGAATCCCATAAAACCGGGGGAAACGTTAAAACAAAAGGAGTTGGCGAAAACTCTAACTAAAATCAAGGAAAACGGTCCAAACGCTTTTTATAAAGGTGAAATAAGTGAGAGTTTTATAAAAGCTGTTCCATACATGGATAAGAAAGATTTGGAAGACTATGAAATTCAGAAACCAGAACCTGTGAAAGGAAAACTGAATGAATGGACCGTTTATTCTGCCAGTCCTCCTCTTACAGGAGTACCATTTGTTCAGTCGTTAAAACTTGCTGAAAAAATGAATATAGCCGAAACAAAAGGTGATGAGGGCCGATTCACTCATTTAATGACAGAAATCTCAAGAGTCACAAAGAATGATAGAATAAAAGAAATCGGAGATCCTACATTCAATAAAATAGATGTGGATGAACTTGTCAGTGATGCTCATATCCAAAAACTTGCTGATAATATTTCTCCTCACAAGATCTCAACAGTAACAGAGGATGACGGGGAAAACGTTAATGATTCCCATACAGATACAACACATTTTGTCATTGTCGATAAAGAAGGAATGATGATATCTGCAACTAATACATTGAGCAACTTTTTCGGAACAGGAGAATATACGGATGGTTACTTTATCAATAATGCCATTGAATATCAATTTAGCACTAAAAAAGATTCACCAAACCGTTATGAACCTAATAAGCGCCCAAGAAGTTCTACCACTCCGACAATTTTGATCAATGGAGAAAGAGCTATTGGGATTGGAAGCCCTGGAGGAGCAAGAATTCCGTCTGTAATGGCACAAGTGTTAGCCAGACATTTTTATCTGGATGAATCATTTGAAGAGGCTGTGAGAGCTAAAAGGTTTTATGGTAAAGGTAAATATCTATATGTAGAAGATGGTTTTCCTGAAGAGGTAAAAGTTGACATGAGAAACCGAGGATATAAGGTTCAACCAATGCATATATCCGTCTACTTCGGTGGAATTCAAGCGCTTGAAGTGAACAAAAAAGAAGGTACCATTGATGGAATTGCTGATTCACGACGAGGCGGAACATGGGATGCCAAGGGTAAAAACACTTATAAAGTTCAAAATGGGGATACCCTTTGGATAGTTGCTAATAAGTATCAAACATCGCTGGATAAGATAGTAAATCTAAATAAATTGCAGTCTACTGACCTTTATCCAGGTCAACAATTAAAAATTCCTGGACCGAGTAAAACATACACAGTTGTTTCAGGAGACACAATCTATAAAATGTCACTTAAACTTGATATTCCGATGTCTGAGTTAATACAAGCCAACCCGAAAATTGAAAATCCCCAGTGGATTTATCCAGGCGATAAAATAAATGTTCCATAAAAAGGACAACAGGAATGACTTTTATGGATGATTTATAATAGGGGAATTGAAAGTAACAATAAAGGCAATTGAGTAATTATCAACACGGATTCTGCGTTAAGCTAAATCCGTGTTTTTTTCGTTTTAACGTAAACGTCAAATGGAAACGTCAAATGGAACATGTGAACCATTTTATAAAAATACTGTAAGACCCAGAACTCACAAGACCTCCCCATAAATTGTCTTTTATTAATAAAATCCTCCTTCGTGAATTCTGAACATTAGGGAGGGAATCATGACATTGAAGAAAATTTCCATTTTCCTTGGGTTCAAACCAGATTTATTCCGACCGCCATATGGAGAAATTGAAGATAGACAGGTAGCAATGCTTAATAAACAAGGCTACCGTTCGATCATGTGGACGGCTGATACAAAGGACTGGAGTGGAGTGTACGCAGAAGAAATTGTATCAAGAGTGAAGCAAGACACTAGACCTGGAGTTATCGTCCTTCAACATAACTATCATGCATCCGGGCAATTTGAAACTGTTAAGGCATTGCCACAAATCATTGACGAATTACGTGCACAGGGCTATGAGTTTGTTACCGTCCCAACACTCTTAGGTAAATAGGAATAAAGAATTCGGGGTGCTGTTTTGTGTAGTTATTTTTTGTTTTATAAAGAGTAAAGATTTTTTTACACGGTCCAGAATCAAACTAATAATGTGTTGAAAATCTTTAGTATTTTTCAAAAGGCATAATTTAAGAGAGGGACTAAAAGCGTCCCTTGCTTTCCAGGTAAATGAGATGAATTTCCTTCGTGAGTTCTTGGTTTTCCTGTTCGCGATTTGATACGACTATTTGAAGGGACTGATAATGGCTGCTTCTTGGGATTTCTAGTATTTCACACATCTTCTGTACGGGATATTGTTTCTTGTGTTCCTCAATAAATTCGGTAAGATCTGTCTCGGTTACTTTTTCGCGAATATGGCCATAGCCTTTTTTAAGATTTCAACTTCTTGCTTTAACCGAAGGTTTTCCTTCGACTCTTTCCCTAAACCGATAGGGGTAAATTCTTTAACCCATTTATAAATGGTAACTTCTGATACGCCATATTCGTCGCTTAATTCTTTAACTGAATTACCCGAGTGATAAAGATTTACAATAGTCTTCTTGAATTCATTATTTTATTTTTTACCTGTATTCTCACGTTCCAAGACGGACACATCCTCTCAAAAATCATTGTAAGGACTTAACTAAAATGTGTCTATGAAACTATACTAACTCCATTAATTTCTACAACGAAACATTTAAACATCCTTAAAGTGAATTAATATAAAGGAAATATCTTATTCAGCTAACAGGTGCGTTTGCTGAAGATTGGAGCTGTCTTTAAGGCAGCCTTTTCTTTATGGAACTATCGGGGCAGGTTAGTTGAAGAAGAATAATGGGTTATTGTGGTAATATGAGATTATAGGGGGCTATCTAAATGAAAAATTTAATTATTGGTATCATAGTTTTATTGGTACTTTGGCTAATACTTCCGTTATTCAATATAAACTCATCATATTTAATTCCTATTGTTATTGAATGGGCTACAAAGTTCATACTTCCGTGGATAGTATTGTATTGGATTATCAGACTCACTAAAAATTTAGAAAAAATTTATTAGCCTTTATTGAACTAACGGGTGCGTTAGCTGAAGATCGGAGCTGTCTTTAAGGTAACTCTTTCTTTATGCAACTAAAGGGGCAGTTTAGTTGAATAACAGTTGCAGAAATCAGTATGAAATCCTTACTTCAATGCAGGAAGTAAGGATTTTTTGTTGAACAAATAAAATTAGAATATTATGGAATTTTTTATGTGAAAAGGAGAGGTTAATATGTCGTTTATGATGGTTAAAAAAGAATTTAAGCTTGTTGGATTAAAAGGTAGTGGGGAGTTTGTTAACTTTGGTAATGAAGTACCCTTGCTTGCAAAGCAACTATTAAGTCGCTCAAATGAAATACTAAATCCAACAGAGACCGAAATTGCATTATTTGAGCCTAAAAAGGATGAGGAGCATAGGATAGGTCATTATTATGTAGGGTTAATTGTGAGTGAGAAATTAAATGAAGTACCAACAGGAATGGATTATATTGAAATAAATAAAAGTTACATAACTACAAGAGGAAATATATCTAATTTGGGAGAACTTCATTTAAATTTATTGAATTGGGCAGTAGAAGAAGGTTATCAAAGAGATCTCGATTCTTATATTATCGAGACATATCACCTTATGGGGGAAGGAGATGAAGAAGTACAGATTTATTTACCAATTCAAGCTTAAAAGACAAATCAAAAATCTTCTTCAACAAACGGGGCAGTTTAGTTCCTGAAGGAATATTGAGTATAGTGATGGTAAAGAAATAATTGTAGAAGGTGAAGTCTTTGAAGAAAAGGAACTATTATGATGGTCAGGGTTTTTGGAATGAAGATACAAAATTCAACGTATTAAATATCCGATAAACGATGAAATAATTGGACAAGCTGAAGGTTTATTAAACATTAAATTTCATTGCTGGGACTCAGCAGGATAAATGAAAACAGAGCCTCGTGGGGTGCTACCTACCTTGGCGTGACTCGCGACATGATTGTGCTTGGCTATATCTACTCCGACAATTAAGGTTTCAGAAGTAATTTGAGAGATTTTATGATTTTGGTTATAATTCATTGTGAGACCTCCAAATAGATGTATTGTCCTTTTTAGCTGGCCAGCTCAGGACACATTCATCTTATCAAGAGGTCTTTTTTCGTTCAAACCTCATTTTCAGTTATTACAGGAATGCTGCCCCTTTAGTTCCATAAGAAAAAGCTGCCTTAAAGACAGTTCTGATTCTAAGCTAACGCACCCTGATATTCCAACTAGAAAATTCCATGACTACTTAAAGCCATAAGCAGAAGGTGAAAATAGGATAAACCATATCGGGCGACGCTTACTTAGCATCGCTTTTTATTTTTGCCATTAGAAACTACTTCAATTTAATAATAAGGTTTAATTCTTGTAATTAGGTATGTTCTTCTATCTTGACATGTGTAATTACTTGAATCGTTGTTTTAGACTCTAGAGGATTTTTCGGAAAAACGGGTACAAACCTAAAGCCTTTCTTAATCGTGATACATAAAATACAGTACAACATCACAAGAGGGATAGATGGAAGGGAGGGACAAGAGTGGACATGCTCAATAAAGGGGTTAGGTCGTCTCATGAAAACATCATGAAAAACTAGCTAGAAAGAAGGAGAAAAATATGCAACCGATGGTTTGGATAACCGTTTTATCTTTTTTGGTTACCCTCGGATTGATTCTTTGGAGGCCTAGAGGCATTAATGAAGCTATACCTGCCACGATAGGTGCGATTATTGTCATACTCAGTGGAAGTGTTTCTCTATCAGACCTGGGTTTAATTGCAGAAACGATAAGCGGTGCTGCGATAACTATTATGGCAACGATTGTAATGGCGATTGTCTTAGAGAGTTTTGGATTCTTTAACTGGGTGGCAGAGAAGCTTGCGGAAAAAGCAAATGGGTCTGGTATCAGATTATTCTGGTATGTCAATCTTTTATGTTTTCTCATGACACTCTTTTTCAATAACGATGGAAGTATCTTAATTACAACCCCAATTCTAGTCATGTTATTAAACAACATGGGCTTAAAAAACCATCAAAAAATTCCGTATTTGCTGTCTGGAGCCTTAATTGCTACTGCTTCGAGTGCTCCAATAGGTGTAAGTAACATTGTCAATCTGATTGCTCTAAAAATCGTGCATATGAGCTTATATTTGCATACGGCGATGATGTTTGTTCCTGCCACGCTTGGTTTACTATTGCTGACTTGGCTCTTGTTCCTTCGCTTCAAAAAAGTCTTACCGAAAACCGTTCCTACTAAGATTACTGGACGGTCACACCCTTCTTACCATCCACTTAAGCCAAGTCCTATGAAACATGGTTCAGAGAAGGAACGTTCAAGGTTTATGCGAAACGTCCTGCTGTTTGTATTTGCAGTCCGTGTCAGTCTATTTGTAGCTTCGTTTCTTTCCATTCCAGTTTCTCTTATGGCTGTAATTGGCTCTCTGGTCCTTTTAGGATGGAGATGGGCTTATTTAAAAATACCTCCAACCGATATGCTGAAAAAAACGCCGTGGTATATTATCGTGTTCGCTTTTAGTATGTATGTGATTATTTACGGTCTGAATAATATCGGTCTAACAGACTGGTTGATCCAATTTATGCGTCCAATGGTGTCTGGAAGCCTGCTCAATGCAAGTGTGATGATGGGCGTACTTCTATCAGTACTCTCAAATATTTTTAATAATCACCCTGCACTCATGATTGGAACCCTCACGTTAACGGAAATGAATCTAGATTTACTCTCCTTGAAAATCGCCTATCTGGCCAACGTTATTGGCAGCGACATGGGTTCCTTACTACTTCCAATGGGAACGTTGGCTACGCTGATGTGGATGCACATTGTAAAGCGTGGAAAAGTAAGAATCACATGGTGGGAATATATAAAAGTAACAGCTGTCGTTATACCGCCTACTGTATTATTCACATTAGTGGTTTTATATTATTGGGTTTCTTGGCTCTTTGGTGGAGCACTTAAAGGATAAAACAATATGAGGAAAAAGGAGAATAAATATGCTTTCTGATTTTGTAGATTTAATGGGAAAATATATCGAAGTGGAAATTTCTGGAGGAGAATTCCGCAAGGGAATCCTAATAGATGCTGGGTTGGACATCATTGTTTTAAACGATTGCAGGACAAATTCATTCCTCTACATTCCATTTGTTCATGTTCAAAGATGGAAAAAAGCCAGTTTAGATGAAGAATATACCTCTTTTAACCCTCCTTTAGAAAAACCAATTGAAGCTGATACCATTTCGTTTCGTAAAGTATTAACTATTGCTAAAGGTTTGTTTGTCAAGGTCTACGTCACAGGGAATAAATCCATTCATGGTTATTTAACCAGCATTATGAACGATTATTTTGTCTTTTACTCCCCAGTGTACAAAACAATGTTTATTTCGATGAATCATGTTAAGTGGCTAATTCCGTATTCTCCTAATACAATACCGTATTCTTTAAACAAGGAAAATCTACCCCTTGTTCCTATATCCACTCCTTTATCCAGATCCTTTTATGAACAGTTGAAAAGATTGGAAAATCAACTAGTAATTATTGATGGTGGAGACCATACTGAAAAAATTGGCTTACTCCAAAAGGTTCGAAATAACAAAATGATGCTGATAACAGCTGAAGGGGAAACGGTTTATCGGAATTTAGAGCATATCAAAACAATACAATTACCGTAAATACCTTATGTAATTAATAAGGAACTTAATAAACTCATCTTTAAACAAGAATAAGTAGGTAGGTGATGTTCACATGAGCAAACAAAATAAACAAAAAGAATAATCCACCCTGTTTTTGCTGACGAGGATGGATTACTCAATTACTTCTATAATTGTTTGTTAGATCGTGACGTTTGAGTCACGATCTTCTTTATGGTGTACCACATATTGTTATTATATGTTGTTTGGTTGAATTTTGTTTAAGGTAGAAAATATTTTGTATTTCTATTCTCATGTATTATCTCCCCTAAATTAATTAAGTCAATCCTAATTGGCACACCCAATAAAATAACTTTTGAAAATCCCTCGTATTTAAATATTTATGCATTTATCTTCAACTAAACTGCCCCGTTAGTGCCATAAGAAAAAGGCTGCCGCAGCAACCCTGTTAATGAACTAACGCACCCGATTGTTTAATATCGCTTTTCAATTAAAACCCCTAATGGAAAACCCAAGAAATGCTATGAAAACAACATTTCTTGGGTTGTTATATCTTTCCTAACTTTCATTTGGGAACGTTATTAATAAAAAACTTTAATATATATACAATGAATAAAGCTATTTTGGTAGCTCTGTACCCACAATTTGGATTTCAAGCCCCCATGGACTCGTAATATAGAAGAAGCCGATTGGACTAAATACTCTAACTGTTACACCAGGAATATTTTCAAAATAAGTATAGGCTTTTTTAAGGTCTGTTACTGAAATTGCTAAATGAGCTGTACCAATATCAGCTGGTTTTGGCCCAGCGTTTTGTTCAGGGCCGGTCCATTGAACAAGCTCTATTTTCTTTCCGCTATATTGAAGAAAAGCAGCGCCTTCTACAAATGCTTTTTCATGAACACCGAAGCTTTGTTTTAAACGGTCGTCCTTAAACTTCATAGATAGAGCTTGAAATAATACTTCGAAATTTAAAACTTCTGTAAAAATGTAACTGCTTCACTAAGATTTGGTACTACGATTCCAGTGTGATCAATTGTTCCTTGGAAAAGTTCATTTTTCATTTTTTATTCCTCATTTCTCTAAATTCATTTACTATCTTTTTCGAGATTTTTTTTTGCTTAACGTTGTAGTATCAAACATTTTTAAGTGCTTATCATAGCTTAGCGTTGTAAAGCCGTATTTTTAAAACGGGACCCCTATTACATTAGAGCACGCGGATCTGCAGCGGATTTTAAACTTATCCATTGATCATGCCAAGCATCGGGTCCAGTTTGGTCGGCCGATTGGAGAATTTCAAGCAATTCAACATATGTTAGCGGAGATGGCGACTGAAATTTACGCCGCACATTGCATGCTTTACGATGTGATCGAAAAAACTACCCAATGTTACCTAGGCAGTTTCTCTATCTTACACTTCTATTTATATTGGTTTATTCTAATTTCTGTTCCGTTCCAGTGCGAAGATGTTTCAAGTTTATCAAGAAGCTTGTCATGAGCCAGAGCATGGTGAAATAAGGCGTAAAGTGTATACCTTCACGAATATTCTTCGTGAATTGCGCATACAGTCTTCCAGTATTGCTCGCTAAACGAACTGAGGCTAATCATAATTGCTATATTAAGTAACACGTACCCTATCATGGAAAAGCCTAGTAGCATATATGCACTTGGTTGCCCACCAAATTAATTCCACCCAAGTGTCTTTGGTTTATAAACCATGGCCGCGATAAAATTCCGGCCTTCTGTTGGACAAATAATTCAAAATTCCTTTCGACCGTTCGTTCTCTTCCAAATCAATTTCAACCACAGGCAGTATTTCATTGTTACCTGCCTTGTATACTGTTTTCCCATCCGGCGCAACAACCTGACTTTCACCAAAAAAGATGTTATCAATATGCAGCCCTACTTTATTTGTCACTGCAGTAAATATATGGTTTTCAATAGCCCTAGAATGAACAAAAGCATGTTGATATATTTGGTAGGGAACCATATTGGCGGACAAAATAAAGATGATTTCCGCTCCTTGCAGTGCCAGCAAGCGCGCCATTTCGGGAAACTCGAGATCATAGGTGATCAATAAACCGAATTTGCCTTCCGGGGCCTCAATCACCGCACAATGGTCTCCTGCTGTAAAGTGCTTTTGTTCTTCATGATAAAGGTGCGTTTTTCTGTACACATCGACAATCTCTCCGTTTTTATTAATGAACACAGCCGAGTTATAAAGACAATCTTCTTGTTTTTCTGGAAATCCAAAGATGACGCCTATTTGATACTCCCTTGCACAGGCACAAATTGCTTGCACACTCTCTCCTTCGACTGTTTCCCCTAAATCTTTAATTTGTTCATTCATAGTATACCCTGTTAAAAACAATTCCGGAAAGAGCACATAATCTGCATGTTTTTGTTTTGCTTCTTTTATCGTTTCTAAAGATCTTTTCAAGTTGTATCCTTTATTCAACAGTTCACACTTTAATTGGGCAAGTGCTATACGAAGTGGCCTGGCCATTTTACTTTCCTCCTATAGTCAGATCAATTTTCACTATTATATTTTTTTAGTTTTTTTGAAATCGTTGATTGATCAACATTTAAGTACTGAGCCGTTTTATATGTGTTTTGAAAAACATGATAAGTTTGTAAAATAAGATCCTTTTCGAGCGCTTCTTTTGCTTCTTTTAAAGAAGAAAAGGAAACAGCGTTCCGATAGCGATCAGGATTGTAGGTGAAAGGAGGCAGGTTACTTTCCTTGCCATGGGATGGCGTATCTAAGACTGAAAAATTGGTAACCACAAGCCTTTCTATTGTATTCTCCAGCTCCCGGACATTTCCTGGCCAATCAGCATCCATAAACCCTTCCAACAATTCCTGATCCAACATGTAGTTTCGGTTATATTTCCGGTTGAAATTATCCAAGAAATTTTGAGCAAGTTTAGGTATGCTCTCTTTCCTCTCTCTTAAAGGTGGAATAGTTAATGGAATTACGTTTAATCGATAAAATAAATCTTCTCGAAACTGTTGCTTTTCGACTAAAGTGGAAAGGTTTTTATTTGTTGCTGCGATGAGACGGACATCAATCATTTGAAACGTCGTCGCTCCCACTTTCCGAATTCGATTTTCCTGAATAACATCAAGCAATTTTGCCTGAGCATTCAGCGGTAATTCTGCTATTTCATCAAGAAAAATGGTTCCCTTTTCAGCTGCTTGAAACAAACCCGTTTTCCCTTTATTTTTTCCGCCTGTAAATGTGCCGGCTTCGTATCCAAACAGCTCAGACTCCACCAAATTTTCAGGCAGCGTACTGCAATTGATGGAGATGAAAGGACCTTTATTCCTTGTGCTCTTTTGATGTATCAGTTTAGCAATCGCACTTTTGCCAACTCCTGATTCTCCCAACAGCAAAACGGTAGAATTCACATCAGATACCTTTTCAATGATATTGATGATTTTTTGCATGGACGGGGAATTAATAATTAACTCGGATACTGGTCGTTTTTGCTTGGAGACCAACAAATTAACGCTCGATAAATTAATAAAGGTAACCAACTTGTTTTTTTTTGAAGCATCATGAAGTAAAAGAGAAATGGAATGAACAATCACACTTGTCCCCCGCAGAGTTTGAAGAAGCTGGACGTCTTGCTTCAGGTCATATCCTCCAAGAAAAAGGTCTTGCCATTTCACATGGGTAAAGTTAATTCCTTCTGCTAGCAGATGGCTGCTTTCCTCCAGCACTTTACTCATATCCCCAAACATCTTGATAATTACCCCCTGATCATTTAGTAAACAGCTAAAACTATTCCTTTGCTCCAATAGTTGCCCACTCCTTTCAATGATGCGAAGATTTATCTTTGATGATTTTATTCATCAAAGATGAAAGTGTTTTATGTATTTAGATGAATATATTCATCGTTTTTCTTTTATTAAAGCATTCATCATTTAATAAATCAATATTTCAATAATTGGCATAATACTTGCAATTAAATAAAGTAGAAAGGGTGATTCAAATGAAAATTTCATTAGCACAGTTCCAACCAAAGCTAAAAGATAAACAAGGGAATTTACAAAAAATAGAAGCCTATATGAAGGAAGCCAAAACAGCTGAGGCTGATGTGATTGTGTTTCCAGAGTTGGCTTTGACAGGTTATTTGTTAAAAGAAGATGTTAGCAAATTTGCGGAAGAGGAGAACGGTCCAAGCATTCGATCATTACAGGCAATTTGCAAAGAATTGTCGCTCGCACTGGTTCTTTCCTTTCCTGAAAGAGAAAAGGAGTTTTACTATATATCTGTTCTTTATATTGATGAAAATGGAGACATTCTCGGAAAGTATCGAAAAACACATTTATTCGATACAGAAACAGACTATTTTTCAAGAGGAACGGATTACCCTGTTTTTTCTACCAAATTTGGAAAAGTCGGGATGATGATCTGTTATGACCTTGAATTTCCGGAAGTGGCAAGAATTTTACGAACAAGCGGAGCTGAAATTCTCTTTATTACTACAGCCAATATGAAACCATACGAAGAAGCACAATCCATTTTCTTAAAAAGCCGGGCAATTGAAAATGAAATACCTATTGCCATTTGTAACAGACTTGGAAGAGAAGAAGAGTTAGAGTTTTTCGGTAGCAGCATGATTGTTGATCATACAGGCCGTGTGATGGTTGATGCAAAAGGTAAGGAAGGTATCGTTTCCGAGGACATTGACGTAAAACCAAAAAAAGATCCCCGGTTGAATTATATTGGCAATGTGAACAAACAAATCTACTCGAAATTGACCGATTTACATCAAACGTCTGTCCGATCCTAAAAACGGTCTCTTCTAAAAGAACAAGGCTATTTAAACGAAAAGGAGGATTTCAAATGGAAAAGAAACGTGTTTCATTTAAACGAACATTAACATTGTCGCATGTTATATTATTTGGTCTTGCTTACATGACACCGATGGTTGTCTTTGGGACATACGGGGTAATGGCTGAGCTAACAAAAGGCATTGTACCTGTTGCCTATATCATTGCTTTAACCGCTATGCTCTTCACTGCTTACAGCTATGGTGAAATGGTGAAAGCCTATCCTGTTTCAGGATCCGCCTATACGTATACAAGGAAATCAATTAGCCCGCAACTCGGCTTTCTTATAGGATGGTCCGTTTTATTGGATTATTTATTTTTGCCGATGGTAATCTGGTTGATTGGAAGCGTTTACTTGAACGCCGCTTTTCCATCTGTTTCATCTTGGGTATGGATCGTTGCCTTTATAGTGCTCACCACAACGATTAATTTAATTGGAACAAAAGTGATGAAGAATGTAAATCTTTTAATGATGGCTTTTCAATTGCTTGTTCTTGTCCTATTTCTGGTTTTGTGTTCCGTGAATATTATCCAAGGCACGGGAGTAGGAACGCTGTTTTCTATGGAGCCATTTATGAGCGGTGATGCATCGTTCTCCCTATTATTGGCAGGAGCCTCTGTAGCTTGCTACTCATTTTTAGGGTTTGATGCAGTTTCCACTCTTTCCGAAGAAACGATCAATCCGAAAAAAACAATTCCAAAAGCGATTTTGCTCATTACGTTTATCGGTGGAGGGATTTTCATCCTCTCCTCTTACTTTCTTTATCTTGTTTTCCCCCACTATACAGAATTTCAAAATATTGATTCCGCAGCTTTTGAGATTGCCCGTCTAATTGGTGGAAATTTATTTAGTGCCCTTTTCCTCGCAGGATTAATCATTGCACAATTTGCTTCCGGTTTAACGGCTCAAACAAGTGCGGCTCGTCTTATGCTCGCAATGGGAAGAGATTCTGTTCTTCCAAAAAAGCTTTTCGGATATATTCATCCAGCATCCCGTACACCCGTGTTTAATTTATTTTTTATTGGCTGTATTGCTTTATTAGCTTTGACCTTTGATATTACGACCTCAACTTCTTTTATTAACTTTGGAGCTTTTGCTACTTTTATATTTGTAAATCTTTCTGTCATTACCCATTATTATGTGAAAGGAAAAAAACGCGGAGGGAAACATTTTGTGCTTTATTTACTCTTACCTGCCATCGGAGCTTCCCTTGATATTTGGTTGTTTTTGAACCTGGATAAAAACGCTTTAATACTTGGCAGTCTCTGGGCAGCTATCGGTTTTATTTATTTGCTGTTCTTAACAAAATTTTTTAAAAAGCAACCGCCAGAAATAAATTTTGAAGAAGCGGAAGAAGCAGTTTAAATTATAATTATGCGTGATAATAATATGGCGATGGACAATTCATTGTTTTTTATGAAAGAGGGTATCCCATATGGTATCCCTGTAACTCGAAAAAACAGGATCGAAATTGTTCGGTTGAGCTGTTAAAAGTAGCTATATACCCCGTTCGTAAAAGTACACTTTTACGAACTTTTTTGATTGAGATTATTTATATAATATTTACATAATTGATAATGAAAATCGTTTTCAATTATGTTATTATATCTCCTAGTCATTATTTTTTAATTATAGGGAGGAAAAGTATGTTTATTGATCTTTTAAAGCTTAACAAAAATGTCTCCATTCTTTTGGCTGTGTTACGTGTGTATCTCGGATATACGTGGGTTATGGCTGGCTGGGGGAAGTTAACAGGCGGACAATTTGATGCTTCTGGTTTCTTACAGGGTGCGTTGGCAAATTCGACTGGAGATCATCCGGCTGTTCAGGGATGGTGGGTTGCATTCCTTGAAAATGTAGCCATTCCTAATGTCGAGATATTCAATACGTTAGTACCTTGGGGAGAATTCCTCGTCGGGATAGGTTTATTGCTGGGTTGTTTCACTAAAACAGCTGTCTTTTTTGGTCTGGTTATGAACTTCTCTTATTTGTTTAGTGGCACGACAAGTACCAATCCACAACTTGTTCTATTATCCATGTTTATCCTTGTTTCTGCTATGAATGCAGGAAGATATGGGGTAGATGGTATGATTATACATACCCTTAAAGAAAAACTATTTGCTAACAGAACAAGAGAGGTAAAAAATGTAGCTTAACAAAGAGTAGAGTATTAAAAAAAGAGGTCGGGATAGTGGTCCTGACCTTTTTTTTGCCGATATAGCGCACAGTATGTGCCAACTCTACAATAAGCCTAAATGATCTAATGGGTGCTTTAGGCATTACCAGGAGCTGATTATCAGCAATTAATTTTTAAGGGGCGGTTTCGAATTGAAAAACAGTAACATTTGGATATTAAGCTTCGTTAGTTTCTTTACAGATATGGGAACTTAAATGGTGACGCCTTTAATCCCAATTCTTCTTGCTTCGTCAGGCCCTTAAATTATTGGGATTGTAGATGGTTTATCAGAAACCTTGGCAAGTTTTTTGAAATTTTTCTCTGGTCGTCGTTCGGATCGTCGGAAAAATAGAAAAGGGTTTGCTTTGTTTGGTTATGGCTTATCAGGTTTAGGAAGAATATCTTTGATTATTTCAAGTTCCTGGGTCGGCGTTTTCATATGGAAACTGATAGATCGTACGGGAAAAGGGATACGGACGGCTCCAAGAGATGCTCTTATATCCGAGTCAGGAGGAAAAAATAAACAAGGAAGAGTTTTCGGATTACATCAAATGATGGATATGTTAGGTGCTTCCATCGGGATTGGAGCTGCTTATTTCATATTACGAATGAATGGAAATCAAAACTTTCATGATGTTTTCCTGTATTCTTTAATCCCTGTAATTATTGGTTGGTTACTGTTATTGGGCATAAAGGAAAGAAAGTATGAACCAATAGTTAAAGAAATGCCGCCTGCCACGAAATCTAAACTTGACGTGAAACTTCTAAATCCGAATGTGAAAAAATTATTATTTATTGTATTTCTCTTTACTATTGTTAATTCATCAAATTCGTTTCTTTTACTAAGAGCAGCAGATTTGGGAGTTTCTACTGCAAATGTTCTATTATTATATCTACTCTTTCACCTTACTGCGTCTTTATTTTCATATATTTCCGGAGCGTTCTCAGATCGATACGGACGAAGAGGTATACTAACTGTAGGATATGCGTTATATGGATTTGTATATATTGGTTTTGCGGAAGTAAATACAACGATTGGTTTAATAGGTCTATTTACATTATATGGGCTATATTCAGCCTTTACTAAAGGGGTTGAAAAGGCGCTGATTGCTGATATATCCAATCCAGAAAGTAAAGGAACTGCACTTGGTTTCTATGCTATGATTACGGGGATTGGTCTATTTCCGGCTTCTTTGCTTACAGGTTTGTTATGGCAGATATTTGGCGCTGAAGTTTCATTCCTTATTAATGGGATCATCGCTTTGATTGCATCTATTTTGTTATTTAGAATGCTCTCTATTAACGTAAGAAAAGCAACATAGAACTTAAATGATTGATAGCATGCTTACATATCGAGGCTGCTCTTATATAGCACATAAGTAGTTAGGCAAATTATTAACAAAAAAATGAATATGCTTCCATTAAAGGGCCCGATTCTTTAATAAGAATCGCCTTTCTTAATGAACTAACGGGTGCTTTAGCTTAGGATCAGAGTCTTCTTAAATGTGGTAAAATAAGGTAAATGGGGGTGACGATGTTGAAAAAGTATCTTGTGTTTTTAATTAATTTCGTAATGTTATATATGGCATTTCAAATAGGATCAGGTTTGATTCTTACTGCTTCTTATACTCCCGATTTTTCTTCCATAGAGGGTAATTTAAGTCAAGAAGTAGTGTTTGGTACGTCTTCAATTCCATTACTGGTAACATTGCTAACTGCTACAGTAGCTTATTTTCTTTCTCAAAAGAAATTTAGAATCTCAAAAAATTAAATAACTAACAGGTGCGTTAGCTGAAGATCGGAGCTGTCTTTAAGGCAGCTTTTTCTTATGGAACTAACGGGGCAGGATAGTCAATTAGTTAGGCGGTGTTTTGTAATGGGATTGTTTTTTAAAAAAAGAGAAAGTACTAAACCAAGTACTAAACCATTTATACTGATTAGATATTTAATGGTAATAGCAATGGTATTAATTTTAATATTTAGTTTAATTAACGATTTTAATTTGAATTTCATAAAATATATAATTCTTTTAGCTGGAATTGGTTCAATAATAGATGGAATTGAAAGTATTTTTAAAAAGGAAAATAAGAAGCAGATGTTATTAGATTTTAGTTTTGCGGTTATATGGTTCGCATTATTTTTGATATATGTTGGTTCGTAACATTTTTAAAGAACTAACGGGTGCGTTAGCTGAAGATCGGAGCTGTCTTTAAGGCAGCTCTTTTCTTATGGCACTAAAGGGGCAGGTTAGTTGCACAAGGATTATTTATTATCGTTGAAGAATATATACTCATAAATAGTACAGGTTGAGGAGAGATATAGGTGGATAAAGGCAAATTAGAGTTAATAAAAGTTATGAGTTTTAGCTGTAATTGCAATTAGTTCAGCAATAATAGCTTGGAGAATGAGGAAGGTTGTAAATAACTTGTATGACTTAGTTATGTTATCAGGAAATAGCTAATTCTTTTCTTTCCTCCTAGGCCTTTTTCTTAATGAACTAACGGGGCAGTTTAGTGAAATAAATTGGCCCTGCTATATGGAAAATTTGGTATTATAAAAATAAATAAAACAAATTGGAGAAAACTAACTATGTTAACAGCTTTATATCCTAGCATAATAATCATTTCAATATCATTAATAATTTTAATATTTCAACTTGTGAAAAGGCGTATCTCTGGACAAAATTTCGTATATCTATTATTTTTCACTATTTATATAAGCAGCCTTTTTAGTGTAACTATATTTCCATTTCCGGTTCAGAAATTTTTAATTGAAACAATGATAGAGGATCAGCTTGGGTTAAAACATAATTTTATTCCATTTAAAATTTTTTATGATGCAATGAGTTTTGGTTTAACTATTATTTTAAAACAAGTAGTTGGTAATATCATTCTTTTTCTCCCTATGGGATTTGTTTTACCAAGGATTTTTACAAACATACAAACAATAAAAAAAGTTATATTCATTGGATTCTTAGCAAGTTTATCAATCGAACTGGTTCAAGCTTTAGCAGGTTTATGGATTGGTTATAACTATCGTGCGGCGGATATTGATGATTTGATTTTTAACGTGTTAGGTACTGTTATTGGTTTCTTAATAT
>NZ_JBHTYI010000044.1:0-32195 GCF_043656335.1 Peribacillus sp. NPDC056705
ATATAAAAACTGTGACCAATTTGTGAACTTAAAAATTATTAAGGTATATTTATTGACTAACTTCTATTTAATAATTATTATAAACAGGAGCAGATAAAAAAATAGCTATTGGAGGAATTTATTATGTCATTGATCAATAAACAAGTTGAAGATTTTAAAGTACAAGCTTATCATGCAGGAGAATTCAAAGAAGTTACACTTGAAGATGTTAAAGGAAAATGGGCAGTATTCTTTTTCTACCCAGCTGACTTCTCTTTCGTATGTCCAACTGAATTAGCTGATCTTCAAGATAACTATGAAACATTCAAGGAAATTGGTTGTGAAGTTTACTCAGTTTCAACAGACACTCATTTCAGCCACAAAGGATGGGCAGATGCCACTGATACAATCGGTAAAATCCAATATCCAATGTTAGCTGACCCAGCAAACGTTTTATCCCGTCAATTCGGTGTATTGATTGAAGAAGATGGATTGGCTCTACGTGGAACTTTCATCGTGAATCCAGAAGGACAAATTAAAGCATACGAAATTAATGACCTAGGAATTGGCCGCAATGCTGAAGAACTTGTAAGAAAAGTTCAAGCTGCGCAATTCGTAGCGGAACATGGAGATAAAGTTTGCCCTGCAAAATGGACTCCAGGTGAAGCCACTCTTGAACCAAGCCTAGACCTTGTAGGTAAACTTTAATTTATAATGGGATGGTCCATTTCTACAGGTAATGGACATACCGAGCATTGATGTACGATTACAGGGACAACTCGTCCTGCAAGATCTTATGACAAAAGGCACTTACCTAAAATAAGTGCCTTTTGTTTTTCAAAATAATCAGTTTAGCACGTATTATCATTCAGCAAGGAGCACAAAAGATGAAAAAAATCTATGATTTATTAATTATTGGCGGCGGACCTGCAGGCCTCTCAGCCGGCGTCTATGCAGGAAGAGCTAAGTTAAAAACAATAATTCTTGAAAAAGGAACTGGCGGCGGACAAGCTGCAACTACATCGGAAATAGCCAATTATCCTGGTATCCGTCATATATCGGGCCCTAGGTTAGTTGAAGAAATGAAGCTTCAAAACGAGGATTTTGGCGTCGAATTCGCCAAAGCCGATGTAACGGGCGTGGATTTCTCCGGTGAGGTGAAAGTCGTAAAAACTCTTGGCGGGGACTACCATGCCCGCGCCGTCATCATTGCAACGGGTGCATCCCCAAGAACACTAGGCTTTCCAGGTGAAGAGGAATTTACTGGCCGCGGTGTAGCATATTGTTCAACATGCGATGGTGAATTCTTTGAAGGGTTGGAAGTTTTCGTTATCGGGGCAGGATATGCAGCCGCCGAAGAAGCTATATTCCTGACCCGCTTTGCTACAAAAGTTACAATCATCGCCCGGGAATCAAGCTTCTCGTGTGCCCCGTCCATTGTGGATAAAGTAATGGCAAATGATAAGATTGAAGTGAAATTCAATACGGAGATTCTTGGGGTATATGGAGACGGGATGATTCAAAGTGCCCGTTTCATCAATAATGCGACTAAAGAAGAATTTGAATATGAGGCGAAGGAAGAAGACAGCACGTTTGGAGTTTTCGTTTTCATAGGGTATGAGCCGAAAACAGAAATATTCAAGGGCCACATCGAAATGGATCATGCCGGTTACATTTTAACCGATGATGATATGAAGACTAATGTGAAAGGTGTCTATGCAGCGGGCGACCTAAGGCCAAAATCCTTGCGCCAGATTATTACAGCTGTATCTGATGGAGCGATTGCAGCAACGGATGCCGGTAAATATATTGAAGAAGAAAAAGATCGCCTAGGAATCAAAGATGAACCTGAAGTTGAAAAACCGGCGAAAAAAGAACAGGCTGCTGTCCCGGCAGGTAAGAGCGCTTTATTAAGTGATGCGTTACGCGGCCAATTAAAGGGAATCTTCGGCAAGATGGAGAGCGAAGTAACATTGGTGTCCATCGTCGATGAAAGCTTGCCAAAATCGGTCGAATTGCGAGACTTCTTGTTGGATGTTGCGGAATTAGGAGACAAGCTGCATCTTGAGTTATACAACAAGGGGGAAAGCCCGGAAATTGAAGGAAAAATCAATGCAGATAAGTTCCCTGTCGTTTCCCTCTTAAATTCGAATGGTGACTACAGTGGCGTCAAGTACCACGGTGTACCAGGCGGCCATGAGTTGAATTCCTTCATTTTGGCTATCTATAACTTGGCCGGTCCTGGTCAAGCATTGGATTCGGCCGTATTGAATTCAATTAAGGGAATCAGTAAAAAAGCGAACATTAAGGTTATGGTTTCATTGGCATGTCACTACTGTCCAGACGTTGTAGTGGGTGCACAGCGCATTGCGATTGAAAACCCTAACGTTGAAGCTGAAATGGTCGATATAAGTAATTTCCAGGATATCAAGAAGAAATATAAAGTCATGAGCGTGCCGGCCATGATCATCAATGATGAAGAAGTGGTATTCGGAGCTAAGAAAATTGATGAAATCGCTGCATTATTAGTATGATAGAACACTAAATCGATAGGGGCCCCTATCGATTTTTTTTATGTTGAAAATCAATAGATATCATGAAGGTTTACATTCTTTTATTCATAACCCTTGTCCATTTGCATAAACTTGTACAAAAACAAGTAAAGAGACGAGGGGGCACTCATGCGTTTTCCATATAAAGGGTTATCAAGTTTGTGTATCGTCATTCTCCTGTTGTCTTTTATGGCACCCGTACAAAGCGCCAATGCAAATGTATCTGTAAGTGCCCATAGTGCGATTTTAATGGATGAGGATAGCGGAAGGGTCATATATGAAGTGAATGCTCATGAAAAGAACCGCATAGCAAGCATTACGAAAATAATGACGGCTATCTTGGCTATTGAATCGGGACTAATGGATGAAACAGTGAAGGTTAGCAGCAATGCCTTCGGGACGGAGGGCTCATCACTTTATTTAAAAGAAGGAGAAAGAATTAAGCTCGAAGATTTGGTTTACGGCTTGATGCTTCGTTCAGGTAATGATGCAGCAGTCGCAATCAGCGAAAAGGTTGGGGGAAGCCTGGATGGATTCGTGTGGATGATGAATCAAAAGGCGGAAGAAATCGGGATGAAAAATACCCATTTTTCAAATCCGCATGGTTTGGACAATACGAAAAACCATTATTCAACCGCATATGATATGGCGATACTCACTCGTTATGCCATGCAAAATGAAACGTATGCAAAGATCGCCGGCACAAAGGAACACAGGGCACCTAATTCCACAGAACAATGGGATTATGTATGGAAGAACAAAAACCGCCTACTTACACAATTGTATGAGTATTGCACAGGGGGGAAAACAGGGTATACCAAACTAGCAAAACGTACCTTGGTCACAACCGCAACAAAAGACGGGCATGACCTGATTGCTGTGACATTGAATGGTCCGGATGATTGGAATGATCATATTCAAATGTACGAATCCGCATTTAAGGATTATAAGCCAACAGAAATTTTACCTGAAGGCATGGTAAAGAATATGGAAAATAAAATATATAAAGGGCATGTCTACATTAAAAATGATTTTTCGTACCCACTGACAAAAGAAGAGAGAAAGTTGGTCAATGTGAAAATGAAATTGTTGAAGCCACAGAGGGCTTGGAAGGATAAAAGGAAAATCCCTGCAGTGGTTGGCAGAGCATCCATCTATCTTGATGGAAAGAAAATAGGTAGTCGTTCGATTTTTTATGGGGAATCAAAAGAAAGCTTCAAGCAACAATCATTCCAATCTTCATGGGCTGAGGTATTTGAAGCGGTATTGGGAATCGGACGCAATGGTTAATTACATTTGGTTCGGGATGTTTGTGATCGGTATTGTCTTTGGCATGATCAATGGGACGATGGATCAGGTGAATGAAGCTCTATTTGTCAGCGCAAAGGAAGCGGTCACCCTTTGCCTGGGACTGATGAGCATACTTGTCTTTTGGCTGGGTTTGATGAAAATAGCGGAGGAATCGGGGCTGTTGGATAAACTATCCAATTTGTTCAAGCCGTTCATGAGATGGCTATTCCCTGAAGTGCCTCCCAATCATCCCGCTATGGGGTATATACTTTCCAATATGATGGCAAACACATTTGGATTGGGGAATGCAGCTACGCCTCTTGGTATAAAAGCCATGGAACAGCTAAAGAAACTAAATGGGGGAAAAACAACGGTCAGCCGCTCGATGGTCACTTTTTTAGCCATCAATACTTCAAGCGTAACGTTGATTCCGACTACAGTCATTGCTATCCGCATGAATTACGATGCCCACTCCCCAACGGACATCGTTTTTCCGACAATAATAGCAACGGCCATTTCTGCAGTTGGAGGAATTGGGATAGATCGATATTTTTATTACAAGAGAAAGAGGAGCGGGAGGGAATAGGATGTTGCACTGGATGACCACCATTTCAATTTGGATGATACCGATTTTGATCCTCTGTATATTACTGTACGGTACATTGAAAAGAGTCCCCACCTATGAGACCTTCGTTGAGGGGGGGAAAGAAGGAATCAGCATGTCTTTTTCCCTCATCCCTTTTCTGGTAGGGATGCTAGTGGCGATTTCAGTATTTAGGGCATCGGGGGCATTGGACTTCATTGTACAATCACTGCACCCCTTGCTTTCCCTTCTTCATTTTCCGTCTGAGGTTTTACCCCTTGCGATCATTAGACCAATATCCGGAACAGCCGCTTTAGGAATGACCAGCGACCTGATATCTGTTTATGGACCGGATTCCTTTATTGGGCGCTTGGCTGCCACGATTCAGGGAAGTACAGATACCACCTTCTATGTATTGACCGTTTATTTTGGAGCTGTCGGGATCAAAAAAATGGGTGATGCCCTAAAGGTAGGTCTTTTGGCAGACTTGATCGGTATCATAGCTGCCGTTATCGTCGTTACATTGGTTTTCGGTATGAATTAAAGGCTAGGGAAATGGGCGATTCCATTTCTTTTTTTTTGTCTTTTTTCTTGGCTCTTTTCGTGAAGATTGTTGTTTTTAAAAACTAAACGATTTAAGGTTGATTGGAGCGCAAGTGCGAGACTCCTGAGGGAGCAGCGGGACAGGTGAGACCCCACAGGAGTTTACGCCGAGGAGGCTCAACGCCCGCCCCGCGGAAAGCGAGCATCTGGAGGGGAAATCAACCACACCGCTTTACCTGGTAAATAGCAACAAAGTATGCGAAAACAGCCTTTTTCTTAAACAATCGGCTATGTTAAGCTCTCCATTTTTAAACGGAAACGAACTTTCATCCAAAAGAAACATTTTTTTGTATGGAAAAATAAGCTATGTTACACTCATTATGGAAACCAACCCATTTAACCGTCCCATTATTGGTGTAATAATAAAAGAAAAGCTCTTATTCGCGAAAAACCTTTTGTTTTTGCCTCTCAATATGTAATAATTGTATGATTGTGTATGTATAGACAATAACAAACGAATGATTATACTATGGGGTGAAGATAGATGGAACGATTACAAAAGGTGATAGCACATGCTGGACTGGCTTCCCGCCGTAAAGCAGAAGAGTTGATTTTAGAAGGTAAGGTAAAGGTGAACGGCAAAGTAGTGAAGGAATTAGGTGTGAAAGTTGGACCTAATGATAAAGTTGAGGTTAATGAAGTCCCGCTAGAAAAAGAAGCCCCGGTTTATTTCCTATTCTATAAACCGCGCGGCGTCATTTCGGCAGTTTCTGATGATAAGAATAGAAAAGTCGTAACTGACTTTTTCCCTTACATCAATGAACGGATTTATCCAGTTGGCCGCTTGGATTACGATACTTCGGGCTTATTGATTTTAACCAATGACGGGGAATTTGCAAACACGTTAATGCATCCTAAGCATGAAGTGGATAAAGTGTATGTGGCAAAAGTGAAAGGGATGCCTTTGCGGGAAAGCTTGAAAAAGTTGGATAAAGGTATCAAGTTGGAGGATGGCAAGACTGCACCAGCCAAGACAAGGGTATTGTCTACCGACAAGAAAAAGGAAACGGCGATAGTTGAAATCACAATACATGAAGGCAGGAACAGGCAAGTCCGCCGGATGTTCGAAGCAATTGGCCATCCCGTCATTAAATTGAAGAGGGAACAATATGGTTTCTTGACCTTGGACGGTTTAACAGCAGGAGATTCCCGGGAGCTGACTCCGCATGAAGTTAAATTAATGCGGACTTTAGCAACGACCGAACCTAAACAGCGGAGAATGTAAGAAAGGTTTTTCCCCTGTATTAATAGGTTGAAACCACTACCCCATTCTTCACCTGGAAGAATGGGTGGTGGAAAACAACCTGTAAATACCTTTTCCTTCATGAATCAGGAAAGAATGTCACAAAACCTTCAGAAATGTAAATAAAAAGGACATGGCGTTAAATGGTATAATGGTATGGTTAAATTTAGTGTGGCCTTAGGAGGATCTCTATGGATAAAAAGAAGCGACGCCTGATTAGCAGAACCATCATTCTCCTGCTTTTAGGTGCAGCTTTAGTGTTTGCCCTTTATACGAACTTCACTAAAGATAAGAATGAAAGTCTGAGAAAAGGATCCGATGCACCGAATTTCGTCTTGACTGATATGAAAGGCAAAGAGCATAAACTTTCCGATTACAAGGGAAAAGGCGTCTTCCTGAACTTTTGGGGTACATATTGCAAGCCATGTGAATACGAAATGCCTTATATGGACAATCAATACAAAAACTTTAAAGAACAGGGCGTTGAAATATTGGCGGTAAATGTCGGGGAATCTGACTATGCTGTCAATAATTTCATTACAAAGCATGATCTGACCTTTCCTGTCATGATCGATAAAGGTAGGGAAGTGGAAAATGCTTATCGCGTGGATGTATTGCCTGTCACCTTTTTGGTCGATAAAGAGGGGAAAGTGATAGATATCATCACCGGAGCTTTGACAGAGGAGAGCATCCAAAAACATATGGAGAGAATTAAACCATAATATTGGGGAGTTTTTGACATGAAAGAAGTAAAATGCGATTGTGGTCATATAAATCCGTTTGGCACAAAGATTTGTGGGAAATGCGGAATGGTGCTTGGTAACGAAAGAGAAAACAAGCTTATTGATATGAGATATGAAGGAAGTGCCAGGCGTTCACAAACATATAAAAAAACGATCATCGATAAAATATGGAACTTCTTTTCTTCCGTTAAGGTAGGGGTGACGCTTATTGTCATTGCCTTGATCGCTTCAGCCATCGGGACGATTTTACCTCAGGAAATGTACATCCCTTCAACAGCTACGCCTGCAGAGCATTATGAACTGGAATACGGCTGGTTCGGAAGAGTGTATTATGAACTCGGGTTTCATAACTTGTATAGTTCATGGTGGTATCTGATTATCATAGGCATGCTGGGCATATCACTATTGATTGCCAGTATCGATCGGTTCTTTCCATTATATCGATCGTTAAAAAAACAAGGGGTCACACGTCATGACGGTTTCATGAAACGTCAGCGGATTTATGGGGTGACAAAGCTTGAAGACCAAGATATAAACCTTGAAGAAGTAAAGGATAGACTAAAAAGGCAGCGTTATCATATCCGTGAGGAGAACGGTCATATACTTGCAGAAAAGGGTCGTTTTTCACGTTGGGGACCATATGTTAATCATATTGGACTTATCATTTTCTTAATTGGAGCATTATTGCGTTCTGTCCCTGGGATGTATATCGACAAAGTACTTTGGCTGCGTGAAGGCGAGAGAAAAGAAATCCCGGGTACAAATGGTGAGTATTACCTCCAGAATAATGAATTTACCTTAGAGGTATATGACAAAGAGAATGATGAAGATGAGCAGTACAGTGCTGCAATTGATAAAACCGGTACGATTGCAAAAACCTATCAATCCGATGTTACGTTGTATGAGCGCAACGGAGAGACCTTACCAGGGGAAAAAGTGGACCTTGTTAAACTTAAAGATTATAAAATCAAAGTCAATGAACCTCTGAAACATGATCATTATGCCCTCTATCAAGTGGACTATAAACTGGATGAGCTCAGTACGATGTCTTTTAATTTGATAAATAAAAAAACCGAAGAGAAATATGGAAGCTTAAAGGTTGATTTGAACAATCCACAAAAGAAATACGAGTTGAAAGAAGGATATTCCGTTGACTTGATCAGTTACTTCCCCGATTTCGAGTTCGATGAAAAAGGTGAACCAAGAACGATATCGAAGATTCCGAATAATCCAGCATTTATCTTTAAAATGCATACCCCGGATAAGCCAGAGGGTGAGGTCAGTTTCGTGGCGATTAAGGAGACTGTGGAGCCTTTAGGGGAAAACACTTATAAAATGGCTTTTAATGGTGTGGAAACCCAAGATGTCACGGCTTTGACCGTCAGGAAGGATTTAACGCTTTGGATATTATTCACGGGTGGAATCATTTTCATGATCGGAGTTGTCCAAGGGTCTTATTGGAATCACCGGCGTATATGGATTAAGAGGAAAGATGATGAGATATTAATGGCCGGCCATACAAACAAAAACTGGCACGGTATTAAAAGAGATATAAAACAAGCGATAGAATCGACATCACTTTCCGAACCAATGGATCAACTTGAAGATGAGAAATCTTCTAGTAAGGGGGAAGTTTTAAATGGCTGAATTGAGCAGTAACTTTTTATATGCAGCTTTCTTATTATATCTTGTCGCTACCTTTTTCTTTGGCGGATCAATCAAGGATAAACGCGGAGCGGAGGAAAAGAAACAAAACAAATGGGCTAAACTGGGCATTTTCATCACCATTTTCGGTTTCGTGGCTCAAATTGGGTATTTCATCACTAGATGGATTGCTGCCGGCCATGCCCCGGTAAGTAACCTGTTTGAATTTACTACCTTTTTCGGAATGATGCTGGTCGGTGCTTTCATATTAATTTATTTTCTTTATAAAACACCTGCCCTTGGGCTATTCGCTTTACCGATTGCGTTATTGATAATCGCATATGCAAGTATGTTCCCTACAGAGATTTCGCCACTCATTCCTGCATTGCAGAGCGATTGGCTTCATATTCATGTAACGACTGCAGCGGCAGGACAGTCGATCCTTGCCATTAGTTTCGTTACTGCCATCATTTATTTAATCAAATTCGTCGATCAGACACAATCAAGCAAAAGAACGTTCTGGCTTGAAGGCATCATGTTCACATTAGTCTGCACCATCGGATTCGTCATCATCACTTCTTCTTTTGCTGCGATGGATTATAAGGCTAATTTTGATTGGGTCGATAAACACGGAGCCGAGGTCAAACAGGAATTCAACCTACCGGCATTGGTTGGTCCCAATGAAGGGAAACTTATCGAGACTGATCGATTTGAACCACTGGTGGACATGCCTGCACTGATCAATGCCAAGAAGCTGAATACTGTACTTTGGTCATTCGGTATTGGGCTCATCTTGTATGGTTTAATAAGGTTGATTGCTCGCAAAAGAGTGGCAGCATTGATTAAACCGATCGTTAAAAATGTGAATTTGAATTTATTGGACGAGATTAGCTATCGTTCGGTCCTTATCGGTTTTCCGATTTTCACTCTCGGGGCCCTCATTTTTGCAATGATCTGGGCTCAAGTGGCCTGGACAAGATTCTGGGGCTGGGATCCGAAAGAGGTCTGGGCACTGGTTACGTGGTTGTTTTATGCAGCTTTCTTGCATCTGCGCATGTCAAAGGGATGGCAAGGGGAAAAATCAGCTTGGCTTGCCGTCATCGGTTTTGCCATCATTATGTTTAACTTGATATTCGTCAATCTTGTTATTGCTGGTTTGCATTCATATGCTTGATTCTGTATTGTAATATTTAAATGAAGGGGGTCTTTTGATAGAAACGTCGAGGAGTTGGCTTATCGATTTTTCTAGAGAATGATCCCTTTTTCAGTCAATGCCATTAATAAGGATATTTCGGTGAAATGGCATTTATGAACTTTTAGTGAGCGCTCGAAGCCTTTTTTTTGTGACAAAATGGTGAAAGGTTCATGGAAGCCATGCAAAAATGGCTCTTTATCGTACTTTATAAGGAAAAAGTATTAGTCATGGAAGTTTTCATTTTGTAGAATATAGGATAGGAGGCTGATTACATAATGTATAATGCTATAAAAATTCTCGTGGTGGATGATGAGGAAAGAATCCGCCGGCTGCTAAAGATGTATTTGGAAAGAGAAGAATACATAATCGATGAAGCTGAAAATGGAGATATGGCTTTAACAAAAGCCCTTGAAAATGAGTATGATTTAATTTTATTGGATATTATGATGCCTGGTAAAGATGGAATCGAAGTTTGCCGTGAATTAAGGGAAAAGAAAACGACACCGATTATCATGCTGACTGCTAAAGGGGAAGAAGTGAACCGCGTTCAAGGATTCGAAGTGGGGACCGATGATTATATCGTAAAGCCGTTCAGTCCCCGTGAAGTCGTATTAAGGGTTAAAGCTTTATTACGTCGCTCTTCAAGCACTAGTTACATGCAGACGGAAACGACGGCAAAAGATGTGATCGTCTTCTCGCATCTAACCATTGATAATGATGCTCACCGTGTTCTTGCCGATAACAAAGAGGTCTCATTAACACCCAAAGAATATGAATTATTATATTTCTTGGCGAAATCCCCAGATAAGGTTTTCGACCGGGAGCAATTGTTAAAAGAAGTGTGGCACTATGAATTCTTTGGGGATCTTCGAACTGTTGACACGCATGTTAAACGCTTACGTGAAAAATTAAACCGCATATCCGAAAACGCAGCCAAGATGATTGTCACTGTTTGGGGTGTAGGTTACAAGTTCGAAGTCATTAATGACTGATGCTATGGGGCAGTGTTGTAGGGAAGCTATGGGCAACGATCCTATTGCTCGTGTCATTTGTACTAATTGTTTTAACCGTTCTGCTGGTCGAATTCTTTGAGAATTTCCAGATTGAAAATATTGAAAATGATTTAACCAAAACCGCTGAACAAATCATTAAGGTAACGAATGAACATCAGGGGTCCAGCAATGAAGTTTTACAAATAGCTTCGGAATTAATAGGCAATGAAACGAAAATGATCATTCTTAATGATGACAAAATGGTATTCTCATCAATCGGAGGAGATAATGAGTTCGAAATCACGCCGGAACTCATTAAAAATGATTCCGAATTGATCAAGGTTTTTACGGAAAGAAAGACTGTAAAAAAGGAAATGGCGCTATCCGATGATGCAGACAGTAAGGAATTGTCCGCAATCGTAGTAGGCATTCCACTTGAATTGAATGGGGAACAGGATGAAGTTTTCCTATTTCAATCGTTGGAGTCCATGGAAGAAACCACAAAATCGACTACACAGTTCATATTATTGGCAGCAGGCATCGCCATTATTTTGACAACGATTTTTGCTTTCTTTTTATCTACAAGAATCAATGCACCATTGGTGAAGATGAGGGAAGCCGCACTAGCGATTGCCCGAGGGAAATTTGATACAAAGGTTCCCATCTTGACTCAAGATGAAATCGGTGAACTTGCCATAGCGTTTAATCAGATGAGAGAACAGCTAAAATTCAATATGAATGCACTTAGTCAGGAAAAGGAACATCTCTCAAGCATTCTTAGCAGTATGGCAGATGGGGTCATTACCTTCAATAAAGATGGCACAATTCTTGAAACGAATCCGCCAGCAGAAAGGTTTCTGCAATCCTGGTACTTTGAAAAGGGCTATAACCGGGAAGATAATGTCAATGTCCCATTGGTTTTGATGAATCTTTTTGATGAATCAGAGTCCTTCGATAAGGAGCAAGTCGGTGAAATTACTTTGCAGGGCCGCGATTGGGGATTCATTGTCAGTCCGCTATATACAAATGCAGACAATATTAGGGGAGCGGTGGCCATCATACGGGATATGAGCGATGAAAGACGTATGGACAAACTTAGGACTGATTTCATAGCGAATGTCTCACATGAGTTAAGAACGCCGATTTCAATGTTGCAAGGATATAGTGAAGCGATCGTAGATGACATTGCGAGCAGTGAAGAGGAAAAGGTGGAAATGGCCCGCATCATCTATGATGAGTCTTTGAGAATGGGCCGTTTAGTCAACGATCTCCTCGATCTAGCTAAATTGGAATCGGGTAAAATGAACCTTAGCTATGAATGTGTACCTATTTCTCCTTATTTAAAGAGGATAACAAGTAAGTTTTCCGGGCTGGCTAAAGAAAAGGGGATCACCATATCAGCCAGCATGCAAGACGATCAAATTCAATGGCACTTCGATCCGGACCGCATTGAACAGGTTTTGACCAATTTAATTGATAATGCGATTCGTCATACTCCTCCGGGCGGTAACATTGATGTCATTCAGAGGACAAGTGATCGAAGGGGACTAATCATTGATGTCAGGGACTCTGGATCTGGAATTCCCGAAGAAGATTTGCCTTTTGTATTCGAAAGGTTTTATAAAGCGGATAAAGCAAGGACCCGCGGCCGTTCGGGCACCGGGTTGGGTTTGGCAATCGTAAAAAATATAATCAATGCCCATGATGGCTTCATTTCGGTAAACAGTTTACCTAATAAAGGGACGACGTTCAGTTTTATCCTGCCTCGAATTATGGAAAATGCCGAATGACGGGTGGCTTGCCAAAAAATCTTGTTTCATAAGGAACTGAGAAAAACAAAGGCAATTGGATTACTTTCCAACTTGTCTTTGTTTTTTTTAGGAAACAAAATAAGAAGTCCCTGATATGTGGAAATTAACGGAATTTTATAATAAGATTAAAGCCGAAGTATGTAACTTTTGTTTTGGATTGACGACTATATTTATGAACGGATGTGGGGAAATGATGGATTCCGTTTTCCACGATCTTTATGAAAAATATCATCAGGAAATATATCAATTCATTTTTTATATGACTAAAAATCGAGAAACGGCGGAGGACCTTGTTCAGGAAGTATATATACGGGTGATGAAGGCCTATGAACGCTTCGAAGGAAAAAGCAGTGAAAAAACGTGGATGTACTCGATTGCAAGAAATGTGACGATTGATTACTTTCGGAAACAAAAAGGGTGGAAAGATAAAATCTTTCCTAACTTTGATTGGGATAGGCAATTGATAAAAGATAAAGAGCCCATTCCGGAAGAAGTGGCTATCATGAACGGTGAAATCCAAGATATTTATCATTGCTTAAACCGGTGTACCACGAATCAAAGATCCGTCATCATTTTACGATATATTCAGGGACTGTCCATTACGGAAACTGCTGAAGTATTGAATTGGAGTGAAAGTAAGGTAAAAACGACCCAGCACCGTGCTTTGAAGGCTATTAAAAAGCTGATGGAAGATTTATCAGGAAAGGAGGGCCACCGCATTGAGAAGATCCCGTTGGAAAGAAAGCGAAATTGAAGACATGCTGCGCGAGCTTCCGAAATTAAAAGATGACCGAACCAAGGCAGAGGTGTTTGCGAGAATATATGATAAGAAGAAAAAGAAACACTGGATACCTCTATTTGCGGGTGTTGCCTCCTTATTCTTAATGGTTGTTTTGGCATCATCTTTAATTATTGAAAAAAAAGGAACGACAAGTCAAGAGGACAGCGGCAGTAGTGGGAAATTATCTCTATCTGAAAATAAGGGAATGACAGATCTTGAACGCCAGGATGCGAGTAACAAAGAAAATCATTCAGCGGATAGGCAGGATAATCAAAAGTTTTCGAGTAAGCAAGCGGAAATAGAATCTAAAGAAAAGGTTTCAGAAATGGAACCCCGACAATGGAAAAAGGAAAAAACAATTACACAAGCAATCTATCAAGATGACCTTAAAAATGCATCGATCATTACGATGGGTGTCCCAGATGATCAATTGAATTTCATCGTTCCCATTTCGATTAAACTCAAACATTATGACGAAAGTGATAAACTGAATCAGTTAGTTAATCAAATGTCCGATGTGGATGAAGAGCAATATGGGCTATCTGACTATTTTCCACTTGATATAAAGATCAGCCAAGGGAACGATACGACCACTGCTCATATTGATTTTCAAGAAAAAAGCCGACTATTGGATGAAGATACACTTTTTCTCCATTCGATGGAGGAAACGCTTTCCTATAACAAAATAGAGAAAATGACATTTTCTACAGAAGGTAAGCAAGGTGCCATGTTTGCGCACGCAGGTTATTTAAAAGAGGTGGATATACCTCATCAAAAAAATCGCACATACTTTCTTTACCAAAAGGATGAGTCCTCCCCAAGGTTCCTTGTTCCAAGCAATATGGGTTATCAGGACTTTGAGGAGGCGCTGCAAGCTGGAAAAGGGGAGGCGGACATCGAAGGAATTTCACCTGCAATCCCGCATGACCTGAAATGGGAAAGGATAAGCTCTAATGGAAATCTTGTGATCATTCAATTATCAGATCAAGTTGCCATTGAAAATAATAAGGAATCCCTTCAAGCTTTAGAAGCCATACTCTTCATTGCCAAGGATTTTGGTTTTGAAAAAGTGAAGTTTGAAAATGCTCCCATTGAAGAGGTAGGCCAGCTGAATTTAACTGAAGACATATTGGTGCCCAAAGCACCGAACCAAGTGAATTGAGGTGTGATAAAACACCCGGTCTATGGTTGGCAAAAGCCCCTTGCATTCACAGAAAAAGTGCCCGTGCTGGACGGGCACTTTTTTCTACTTATAATGAAATACGGGCCATGAATGTAATTTCTTCTGTTTCCATTAAAAATTGTTTCATGTTGTCTTCTAATGGTAAATCAAAGCTCAAAACCATGATGGCTTCCCCGCCAGCTTCTTTTCGGCCAACCTGCATGGTTGCGATATTCACATCGTGATCACCTAGGACCTTACCTACGTTACCGATTACCCCAGGTTTATCGGTATGCTGGATATAAAGTAAATTCGATTCTGGTTGAAAGTCGATTTTGAAACCATTCAAACTTACAATTCGAGAACCGTAATTTTCGATATAGGTTCCACTGATTGTTAATTCACGGTTGTCACCTTTTACTTTAAGGCTGATCAAATTCGAGTAACCTAAAGAGTCCGTAGAGATTTTTTCACCAACGGTTATGCCATGCTCTTTTGCGATCAACAAGGCATTCACTTCATTGACTGATGCATCGACTCTTGATCTGAAAAAGCCAGAGATTAGACTTTTTGTAAGAATCGCTGTATCGAAATCCAATGATTCTCCTGCATACGTAACGGAGATTTCCTGAATTCCTTCATTCATGCACTGAGAAGCAATGGATCCCATTTGCTGAACAAGTTGATAGAATGGCTGTACCTTTTCAAACACTTCTTTAGATATGGCTGGAAGGTTGATTGAACTTGAGACTGGGTTTCCTTCAAAATAGGTCAATACTTCCTGGGCAACCTGTACCGCAACATTTAATTGGGCTTCTTTAGTGGAAGCACCAAGATGCGGTGTAGCAATGACGCTATCCAGTTCAAGCAGTTTATGGCCAAGTGGGGGTTCTTCGACGAAAACGTCAAGTGCCGCCCCTGCAACTTGTCCTTCGACTAACATTTCATATAAATCATCTTCGTCCAGAATTCCACCACGGGCGCAGTTTAGTACATAAACCCCCTTTTTACAGGTAAGCAGTTTTTCTTTATTGATTAATCCTCTAGTATCATTCGTTAGTGGTGTATGAACTGTAATGATGTCTGCTTTAGGAAGCAATTCATCTAACGGCAGGGCCGTTACGGACATTTTCTTTGCACGATCGACAGTCAGGTACGGATCATAGACAATGACATCCATGCCAAACACTTTAGCACGTTTTGCAATTTCCCCTCCGATACGTCCAAAGCCAACTATACCTAATGTTTTACCGCGAAGTTCAGTTCCTGTATAAGAGGAACGTTTCCACTCCCCATTCTTCAGTGAAGCATAAGCTTGCGGAATGTGGCGCATTAATGAAGCCATCATCGCAAATGTATGTTCAGCAGTTGAAATGGTATTGCCGTCAGGTGCATTAACCACGACAATCCCGCGTTTTGTCGCTGCCGGGATGTCTATGTTATCAACACCGACACCAGCGCGTGCTATAATTTTTAATTGCGGCATACGGTTCATTAACTCTTCCGAAACCTTCGTTGCACTTCTTACAAGAATTGCATCGATCCGATCAAGTTCGTTTGCAGCTTCCTCTACGGTTTTCTGAATGAGATGAATATTGGATGCCTCTGATAGCGGTCCGAGTCCTTCTGGTTTAATGGCGTCTGCTACTAAAATCCGATACACGTCTAAACACCTTCCTAGGGAAAAGAATTATCTTAAATTTCAGTTAATTTTACAATTGAAATGCTTATTATGTCAATTTGGCTTATCAAGATGTAAGCGCTTAATAACAGGATTTTTTATCTGATCTTTTGATTAATATCGTGATATAAATGGCTTCGTCTACGTTTGCATAATATAAAAAAATTTCGCTATTTGTTTTAAACCATTCACTGCGACGATCGATATTCATCCTAAATGCATTAATCGAGAGAAAATGCTATCAAAAAAAAGGAATTTCAGATATAATGGGAAGTATAAAAATTTTATAGGTCTATCTTCGGGGCGGGAAGAGTTCCGAATCATATATAAGACGCTAGAACCCATATGTATCAAGGGGTCTAGCGTTTTTATTTTTTCTTTGGTAGGTTTTTTGGTAGGAAATGAGAGATTATTTGAGTAAATGGCAGGGGATTAAGGGATACATTATTTATTATTTTAGGATTTCATCCAATGCCCTCAACGCATCACTTTGCATATTCGGCATCATATGAGAGTAAGTATCCAAAGTTACTTTAATGGACTTATGTCCTAGTAGTTCCTGGACCACTTTAGGATGAACATTGGCGCTAAATAAAAGTGATGCGCAGGTATGCCTCAAATCATGAAATCTAATTTTTCTAACACCTGTTTTGTTTAATTGTCTCATCCAAAACTTATGAAAGTTCGATTTACTAGAAGGCTTTCCATTTGTTTGACATACAACTAAGTCATGGTCCACATATTCTTCAGCAATTAATTTTTCTTGTATTATCATTGAACGATGTTTTTTCAATTCTGACAAAACTTTGTCTGAAACCGTAACCGATCTGTAACCAGCATCTGTTTTAACACGTTCTTCTATCTTTCCATCAAAGTCTAAGATTTGTCTAATTCTTAACATTTTGTTTTCAAAGTCCACGTCTCTCCAACGCAAGGCCATTATTTCACCTTGCCGCATACCGGTATAGATAGCTAATATGAATATAATCTTGTTACGGTGCTCAAATCCGCTTAGAAAGGCTTTCACCTCATCTTTGGTCCAGTAATCTACTTTCGGCGTACCAGAGCGTGGTTTTGAACTTTTATCCAATAGAGAAAAAGGATCCTTTAGAAGTAGTTCTTTTTTTATGGCAGAATTAAACGAGGTTTGCACAATGTTGTATATTTTTTTTATTGTTCCATCAGCTAGTCTCTTATCTTGGAGTGTTTTTATGAACTTTTCAATGTGGACAACATTTATTTTTTGAAGTGGGAGGTGACCTAATTCGGGGATGATATGATTTCTAAGATGACCCTCGTTTACGTAGCGAGTCTTTTTATTTATATCTTGTTTATTATTTAACCATTCTGTTATGTAGTCCTTATAGATGACCTTTGAAGGGTCTATATGGTTTCCCTTAAGCCATTCAGTCCTTGCTAAGACCTCAGCATCTCTAGCTTCCTTCTTGCCCTTAAAACCGCGTTTCTTGATCGTTTTACGCTTGCCTTTATCGTCTTTCACTTCAAATGCATAATAGTACGCTGCCTTCCCATTTTTCTCATATTCATATATTGGCACAATATTTACCCCTTCCATTCAATGACTTGGTTAGGTTGTACTTCAAAATGAGTACAGACTTTATCGAGAATTTCCATCGATACATATTCGTCTTTTCCCATTTTGGCAAGAGTAGCTGGAGATATTCCAAGCTTTTCTCTCATTTCTGTCTTATTTAAATCCTGTTCTAATAACAATCTCCAAAGTGGTTTGTATGAAAATGACATATTATTAATTTCCTTTCAAAAATATTATATTTTAATTGTAAAATTAATTGTTCACGAATGCAAACATTAGGTTATTACCTTTTGGAAAATAGGAAGGGAATCACTCGAAGATGTTCCTGATAATTTCCTGATATATGAAGAGTAATTAGGGTATTCATGTGTTAAATTTATATCATCAAGAAATTAAGAGAGGCCGATATTGGTGATAGGGCGTCATTTCTTGTAGAAGTCGCTTTGAAAAATATTAACTTAGTGAGTAAATTTGGGTATATTGTCATAATTTGACGAACAGTAGAGATTGTTATCGCCCTTCCCTTGTCTGATAATTAAAGGACGCAAGGGGGAGAGTTTAATGGATGTAACAGAGTTAGTAAATATCCTTAACGGATTAAATGATGAAGATTTAGATATGAGGCTGTATTTTACAAGAAAAAAACCAAGCGGTAGGTATCAATCTTATTCACCAACGATTGATCCAGGTTTACAAAAAGAAATAAAGGATATAGTTAAATCGGCAGTGGAAAGAGTTCAGGAAGTTGAACAACGTCCATTTAGTCCAATTGGCACAATTGAAGGATGCATTGAAACGTATGCTCCAAATGAAGTGACCAGCTTTAATGATATACTAGAAAGTCTTAATGACGACTTTGTAAATCGCCAAGAAATTCCACCAGAAGAAATAGGAAAGTTAACTTTTTATTGTCTGAAAATAACAATTGATGAAGGCGATATTCTTTTTTTTAGAAGAGTAACTAAGTTTAATAAATTATCTAAAGGAGGCTTTTTTGGTAAATTTACAAATGGTGACTTTCAAAAGTTAGATAACACATTGCTCGGTATAGATTCAAATGTGGATATTGTTATATTTGGTGGAGAAATGTTAATTTTAAATCATATTTCCTTAGAAAGAATCTTTTCTATCCAAGATCAATATCAAGAAAAGGCTAGTCAGACACTTGACCTTGTAAGCAGAACTGACCGTATAACTAATTTTGAACAATTTCGTGAAGATTGTTTGTCAGACGGAAGGGTAACAAGAGCATTAACAAAATTGCTCAATGAAGAAAATAGGATGAATCAAGTATTCGAGAACTTTGAAAATGTTATACAGGTAATTGATATATTTGGATTGAATATAGAATTAGAAGATGAAAATACAAAATTGGTCTATGAGGAAAAATCACAATTGTTAGATATAACTAGGCTTATGAGAGATTCATTTTATAGAACATGGATTAATAACCGAGATGGATTAGACGAAGGAGTTTAAGAAGAAAGAAGGGTGAATTTCAATGATTACAATCCTATTTCGAATAGGTTTATATGTATCATCCTTTTTTCCTCTTTACGTTTTACTCATCGTTGATAATTATAAATATTTTACTACCTGGAAGAAATTAAAAGGTATTTTTTTGTTTGAGAATTTTCTTCCATCTATCTTTAGTTATATACTAATAATTCTGATTACTCTGTCATTTATATCACTATGTATTATTATGAATATAAGCTTAAATGAAAAGCATCAATTTATTGGCATAAATAAAACCGAAGATAATTTATTAAGTTATGTTGTGACATACTTAGTACCTATTTTGTCTATAGATATAACAAAAGCTAACAGCCTTTTAGTTAACATGGGTTTATTTTCATTATTAGGGTTTATATACGTGAAAAATAGTCTAGTCTATTTAAATCCATTATTTTTGTTTTTTAAATACAATGTCTTCTTAACTGAAAATAATGAGGTTTTAATTTCTAATCTTGATATATATGACCTTAAGAATTTAGAAGGTGAAAGAATAAGGACAAGGGTCCTTAGCTATAAAATATATTTAGTTAGGAAAAAGGATTCGATACCAAGAAATCATTAAGCATCCTTTCGAGGGTGCTTTTCAGTAAAAAGGAGCCGATATTTGTGAAAGAGTTCGATATCAAAGAGTTAGGCTTTGTTGATTCCGAAATCAATGCAATTGAAGAGCACTTCCTTATGACTCTCTCGAATGATGACTGGGAGTTAATTTCATTTGTTGACGAGGAAGAAGAACATGAAGAAGGGAACGAATTTTTGAAGTTACCTACAGGTAGATGGGTTCATTTTGATCAAGAATTACTTCAGCAAGAAATGCTTTATCAAATAGATTAATATAAATATTAATTATCCAAGGCTCTTATAATTATTTCAAGATAAATCATTGTGAATGGGTGGCTTATATGTGAGACGAGAGAATTCAATGTTTGTAAGTTAGATTCATTCTAGCTTTCCTCCTGAGTATAATAAAAACGGAAAAATTGATATAAGCAATTAGCATATTGAAATGAGAGAAAAAAGGCATCCTAATCCCTTTTGTTGAATGCTTTAATGAAAGGAGGTGGAGGAGTGTTAATTGAAGGAGAGACTACATGTCAAGCTTGTAAGCATGATTTAATGTGGTATTACTTTTACCAAGATGAGGCAAACAAGGTTTTTATAAAACCGAATTTTCGCAATAAGGAATGTGCTACATTAGTGTTAGCTAATGAAGATAAAACACCAAAGGAACTAAAAGTTCATTGTCATAAACATGATTGTGGATATCCAAATTTTTTTGATGTCGATTATACCAAAGTGAAAATAACCAAATAGTAAAAGCGAAGCGCTCAAAACAGAGCGCTTTTTATTATGGATAAAGAAGGTGAAATCAATGAAAAATGTTTGTTTCAATAATAAATCGTACATAGTAAACATCTATAAAAAATCGAGAAAAAATGATTGCTTATTGGTCAGTTACATTACTACTCGCAGCAGCTGTTATGTTAAATGGTATCGGGCAACTTATGCAATATGGGGGAAACATCGAGTTAGTGACGAATCTTGGTTACCCAGTATACGTCTTGACCATTCTCGGGATTTGGAAAGTGCTTGGAGCCATCGCTCTGGTTGTGCCAGGTATTCCTCGGCTTAAAGAATGGGTTCACGCTGGTATCTTCTTTTTAATGACTGGTGCGGCTTTATCTCATGCGTTTGCTAACGATTATAGTGATTACGGGTTTTCTATTATCCTACCGCTTTCATATGTTGCACTAAATACCGCCTCGTGGGCGCTACGTCCGAAGAGCCGCAAACTTTAGGAAGGTGGTGAAATTAACGTCAGTCCCTTCGTACCATCAATAGATCTCTTCTACAGAAAATAATATTTTGAACAACTCTGAAGCAATAGAAATCTTACAGTGCTCTAGACAAAACTTAAACAACTTAGTTAAAAGAGATGTCATCACTCCAATTAAGGCTTTGCCTAGAGACCGGTTGTTTTTAAAGAGGATATAGTAAAGATTATATGGATAAGAAGAGGGAAGCATCATCCTAGCAAATGGTGCTTTTTATTTTAGAATGTGAGTAATGGTGTAAGTATCGTGATACGTACAATGTGTAGATCTGTACGAAGAAAGTAAGAGTTAAAAAAATAAAAAAAACTTTTAACTAGATTTACTCAATAATAAAAATTGGGTTATTGGTGCAATTAAATCTTTTACTCCATTGGCAATTGAGATTATTTCGTTTAATCGGCTCATAAACTTAAATACACCTTTGACATTTTCATCTTCCACTTCAGGTCGTATATCTTGGTTATGCATAATCAACGAACCTAAGGATTGTTCCAAAGCAGTTTGAACTCCTTCAATTCCTAAAATAAAGTAGCAATGTAAAGATTCTCTTATGATATGTAAGTTTTTAACTAAAATTTGCTTAATATCTGTTGTTAAATCTGACACAGTGATATGAGAAATTAATGTATCTACCTCTTTTATTAATTCGCTAATTTGATCATCAGTAACAATGGAATCTTCCAAATTGTGTATTAATGAAATGTTATCTGACAAATAGTAAAGTGCAGTAAGAGCTTCAGAGTTTAAGTTGTTTTTAAAATTACTAATATTACCGTTAAGACTAATATGATTAATAGAGTCTCCGATTTTATTTATAAAAGCTAAATTTCTATCATTACTTAAACGGGGGGTCTCTAGAATGTAATTCTTTGTCAACACGTATAAATCCAACATATTGCTGTATCTGTGCAGTAAAGCAGGTGTGTCTGCAGGTTCTACTTTAAAAACTTTAGCCCAGGCTACTCTAAACGTTGTATCCGGCGAATTCTTATCAGCTAATTCTAGTAAATTGTATAACCTTGACGCTGGATTTTCTTTAACCATATAATTACCTCCAAAAATAATATTAGTAACCTTAATATACCAAATTTATCTGGAAAAGGAGAGGGAATTATTTCAGGGGAAAATAAAAAAGTAATAGTTGTCCAAAAGAAGGAGAAGAATTATGGAGAAATTGGATCTGATATAGAGGTTCAGAGAAGTTCAGTCTTGTAAAAATAGATAAAGATGGAGTTATTCCATTTACCTTAGCAGATTTAAATTACAATAACTAAAAGCAATAACTCTGTGAAATGCTTTAATGGAGTGATTGAGATGAACACACAGCAGATTATAAAACTAATTCAAACCGATAACCTCAATAAGTTCTATAAGGGCAGAGGCTGGAGGAAGCTTAGGATTATCGCTTTGATAAGAGACAACCATGAGTGCCAACAGTGTAAGCGTGAGGGTAAGGTGCATGTCGACTCAATCAAAGTAGAAGGTGAACGTAAGAGTGTAGAACTTAATGTTCATCATAAGTATGGGATTGAACTCTATCCTCAATTGGCATTGGTATTAGATAATCTCGAAACATTATGCCTGAATTGTCATAACAAGATGCACAATCGAGTATTTGGAGCGACAAAGCAGAAGAAATGGGATGATGAGAAATGGTAATACCCCCGGCCTTACAAAGAGGCTATTTATATTTTACCCGGGGACCGGGGAGGGGCCTCTACCGTCCAAAAAAAATCCAAAAAACCACCGTTATAATAGGGGGTGTATAAAATAGAGGGGGGGGTTTTTGTGAGTAGGGTTGTGAAAATTTTAGATTTGGAAAACCAATTGATGAACCGTATTGATCGAGATGATTTGATAGAAGTTGATAAGGTAATGCGGTATTTAGCGATTGTTAAACAAATTAGAAAGCTTCAAACCGCAATTAACAAGAGCGGCGTGATGACAACAACTATTAATGGAAATCAGGAATTCACTAAAGCAAATCCAGCCATAAATGAATTAAATAAGCTCACAAAAACATTAATCTCCCTTGAAAAATCTATTAAATTTGAAACTATTAATGTATCAGTTATAACCAAAGATGATGAGAAGGATAATGACGGACCAGAAGTCAGTGATTTATACTGATACATCAAAAATATGTAGATGCTTATATTGAGGCGTGGCGAACGGGTCACGTTATTTTTAATCAAGAGCGAATTGATTTAGTAAGACAATTAGAAACCGAAGTGCTTGTTCGTGACGATATATTTTTCGATGAAAAGCAAATTTCTCAATGTATAAACTACATTGAGAAATGGTATTTCAAATTAGAACCATTTCAAAAGTTTATTATTGCTTTTATGTTCCTTAAATATAAAGTACGTGACAAGTTATTTTATAAAGATATCGTGATTGTTATTGCTCGTGGGAATGGGAAGAACGGATTAATTTCAGGTCTTGCTGATTATTTTATTAGCCCTGGTCATGAAATCGAAGGATATAACGTAGATGTTGTGGCTAATAGTGAAGACCAAGCTGAAACATCTGTAAAAGAAGTCAATAACATGAAGGAAAAGAACAAAAACTTCATGAAGAACTTCTTCTCTTGGACTAAGACTAAGATTACTGGAAAAGCTACTCTTGCTGAATTCAAGTTCCGAACATCCAATGCCGACACAAAAGATGGTGGCCGTCCCGGATGTTTGATTTTTGATGAAATTCACATTTACGAAGATACAAAACTAATAAACACGCTAAGCTCAGGATTAGGTAAAGTAAAGCATAGAAGAAGAATTTATATATCCACCAACGGTCATGTCCGAGGTGGATTTTTTGATAGATTTATTGAACAGTGTTTAGAGGTCTTAAGAGGCGGAAGTAGACGTAAAAACCGTTTTGTTTTTATTTGCAAAATGGATAGTAAGGATGAAGTCGAAAATTCAGAGTTATGGGAAAAGGCAAATCCTATGTTTAGTCAGCCAAGGAGCCCATATGCTGGAGAACTGTTCGACACAATTATGGATGAATATTTGGATCTGGAAGATGACCCATCCGGGCTACCTGAATTTATGGCAAAAAGGATGAATCTTCCTCAAGAAGATAATACGGTTAAGGTAGCATCCTGGGAAGATATCCAAGCGACTAATAAGCCTATTCCATATAATCGACTAGAAAATAAAACATGTGTAGGTGCAATTGATTTCTCATTCATAAAAGACTTTACAGCATGCGGTGTTTTATTTAAGGATGGTGAGAATTATATATGGGAAAGCCATCAGTTTGCAAGACGTGATTTTATCAAAGAAGCAAAATTAAAACCTCCAATATTTGAGTGGGAAGAGGATGGGTTGATTACATTATTGGATGAACCCGTTATTGATATCAGTTACATGGTCAATTACTTTTGTGAAATGAGAGAGAAATACGGGCTAAATACTATTGTTGGAGATACGTTTCGTCTGGATATTGTAAAACAAGCATTAGAAGAAGCAGGGTTCAAAGTTTTATATATACAAAACCCTCATGCAATCTATGCAAAACTTGCTCCTAGAATTGAAATGCTCTTTGCCCAAAAACGTATTATTTTTGGAGATAATCCATTGATGAGGTGGAACACAAATAACATTGTTGTAAAAGTTAAAAATGATGGAAATAAAGACTTTGTCAAAAAAGATGAAGTTAGGAGAAAGACAGATGGATTTTCAGCTTTTGTCTACGCTCTGTGGCAAGCTGATCAAATACTAGTCGATGATGTGGACTTTTTCTTAGATGATATAGAATTTTAATAAGATCTGGAAAATATAGGTTAGTAAAGTTATACTCTTAAATATAAACTGAATTCATCAGAGGAGAAATATGGAATTATTTGTTGGAATAGCTCTTATACTTATTGTATTTTTTTCTTCAAGTATTATTGAAAAAAGATTAAAGAATATAGAAAAACAAAACAATCGTGTAATAGAAATTTTATAAGAAATTAGAGATAAGAAATAAACGTTCTTTAACTAACAGTTTTCTCTTATGGAACTAAAGGGGCAGGTTAGTTTAAGAAGGATGCTGATTCTAACTGCCGATTATTTATATAAAATTAATAAAGGAAAATCCTCCCTTTTTGTCGAAAGAGATAGGCGAAAGGTGGAGACTTTTGTTGATAAACTATATAAAAACTAATTGGAAAATAATCCTTATTGCTTTAGTTGTTGCAGTTATAACTCCAATAATAATTGGATTCGTGCTTAATATACCAACAGGATATTTAACAATTGGCGATGAAAATTCATGGGTAGGCTTTTTTGGGAGTTATACAGGAGGAATTATTGGAGGTATTGTAGCATTGATTATTTCAAGTTCTCAATTAATTAATGAGAGAAAAAAGTTTAATAATAGTCAACGTTCTTATCTATCAGCAGCAACCATTGTTGCTAATTTTTCAAAACAGGAATTTCATAGAAAAAAGAAGAATCGTATTGCTATAACGGATAATTACACTAATTTACTTGGAACAGAGAATAAAGTTACTTACTATTCAGTTATCCGGTATGGTGGTCCTGACGTAATAACAAACTGCGAATTTAAAATAATTGTTGGAAACGATATGAAATTTGAAAAAACTGATACCATAAAAGTATGGATTGATTTTTTTGAAAAGGATGAGGAAATTCTTATTCCACTATGTTCCAATAAATTAAGCGAGGAGCAAAGGTATAATCCTTTTGTTAAAGAAATTGAAGTAGTTTTTGATACATTAGCAGGGGAAAAAATTAATTTTCTTCAATCTGAAAAAGATAAAAAAAGAACACATACATTGGTTGGAGGCAATATAAAAATTCTTGATCAAGATACCCAATATACTGCCTTTACAACAAAAGGAGAATAAATTTTTTTGGTCTCTTTTTTCTGAGGTACTTTTGTTTATTGGAGGTAGGTAGATCCTCCATTTCTAAGAAGTTAGTGAATAATTGTACTTAAACAAACGGGTGCGTTAGTTCCATAGGATGCAATAAAGTAGACCACAATAATATAAGTGGTCTCTTTTATTTGTTCAAAAATCAACATTAATGATTAACAAAGCCTTTTTAAAAAAGGAGGTGAGATATTGGGAATTTTAGACCTGATGAAAAGCAGAAATAAAGAACTTGAATTCATGTTTGATTTTGATTTAATCCAAGATACTTCCAAGAAAATTCACATGAAACAATTGGCTATCCAAACATGTATCAATATGATTGGCCGCACCATCAGCCAATCGGAATTTTATGTGAAGAAGGATAAAAAGATTGTGAAGGACGAAATGTATTATCGGTTAAATGTCAGACCGAACCCGAACATGTCAGCCAGCCAATTTTGGCAGACTGTTGTCCATAAGCTGATATATGAAAACGAGTGTTTAATCATCCAGTCAGATACCGAAGATCTATTAATTGCTGACTCATTCACACGAGTCGAATATGCCCTGGTCAATGATTCCTTCAAAGATGTAACCATTAAAGACTATACATTTTCGAGAACATTTCAAATGAGTGATGTTATTTATTTGGAATATAGCAATAAAAAACTCTCGGCATTGTTTGATGGTTTATATTCCGATTATGGGGAATTATTTGGTAGGATCATAGAATTTCAGAAACGTAAGAATCAAATTCGTGGGCTTGTTGACGTAGAGGCTATAACTGATAAGTCGGAAAAGGGCCAAGAAAAATTACAGAATTATATAAACAAGATTTACAATGCATTTACCCACAAGTCAGTTGCTATTGTTCCGCAACAAAAGGGATTTAAATTAGAGGAATTAAAGAGCACGTCACAGCTTCAAAGTGTGGATGAAGTAGCCAAGGTAATTGATGGTTTTCTCAACCAAGTTGCCAAAGCCTTAGGTATTCCGGTTTCTTTGCTACATGGTGATATGGCTGATGTAGAAAAGCCTACACGAAATTACATGACATTCTGTATTGACCCATTTTTGAAAAAAATCAGGGATGAATTGAATGCCAAGATGATTGATAAAAAGGATTATCTAGCAGGAAAGAAAATGGAAACCAAACGTGTGTCAAATATTAACTTGTTTGATGTGGCCACAGCGGTCGATAAGTTGAGGGCTTCAGGAACATTTAACGGGAATGAATTGCGTGAAGCATTAGGTGAGGAAAGGGTGGACGATCCGATAATGGACAGGTACTTTATTACAAAGAATTATCAAGAAAGTTCCGAAGCGCTTAAAGGAGGTGAAGAGGATGAAACATAAAATTAAAGGTGATATTATTGGTTGGAACTCGAGTATTTGGGATTTTAACTATCTGATGAAATCGATCAAGGAAGATGAGGATATTGATTTATCCGTAAATTCTTACGGTGGAGATGCTTTTTTAGGCATTGATATATGCAATACCCTTAAAGATCATAAGGGATTTGTTACTGTAACAATAACCGGTATCGCCGCCAGTGCTTGTTCAATCATTTGTATGGGTGCTGATAAATTGCGAGCACATTCAAATGCGATGTTGATGGTCCATAATGCTCAAACATTCGTAGCAGGGGATGCGAAGAAGCTTCGAAAAGCTGCTGATGATGTGGAAAAGGTGAGCCAAGCTGTTTTGCAATCCTATACGAATCGAGTAGATGAATCTACCATGAAAAAATTACTCGATAATGAAACGTATCTTACAGCAGAGGAAGCATTAAAATATGGTTTAATTGATGAAATCATCGATGCTGAACCAGAAGAGGTTGAGTCTGAAATCTTTGAGAATAAAGCAAAAGCATTTAATAATAAAATCTCGGCTGCTGTTACACCAAAGCAACCTATCTCTGCATCAAGCATTGATGAAAACACATTAAAACAAATGTTTGCTGAATTTAGAAATGAATTAAAAAATGAATTTACACCAAAAAAAGAGCCTGATCAAGATCCTGTTGAACCAAAGCAGAACTTGAGCACGCTCTTTTTACATTTATAGGGGGAATGAAAATGGCGATTAGATTTAATAATTTTGCAGAGAAAAAACTAGCATTTGCTCAAGCTACACAGGAAGGAAATGCCGAAGAACAGGCGGCTGCGTTAAACAACATGCTTGAAGCACTGGCACTGGATGTACAAGGCGATATTATGAATCAGGTTCATGCACATATGGCCGACAATTCCATTATGCAAGCAAGGGGGGCCAATGTCCTTACCAGCGAAGAAACCAAGTTTTTTAATGTGGTCATTGAAGATGGTGGATTCAAAGATAACGATACGCTGCCGGTCACTACTCAAGACCGGATTTTTGATGATTTAGTAGAATCCCACCCACTGCTCCAACAAATCGGTATTCAAAATCTTGGTGCTGTAACTGAATACATCTATGGCGATCCAGAAGGTATGGCTGTATGGGGCGAATTATTTGGAGAAATCCAAGGGCAATTAAATGCTACGTTCCGTAAAGAAAAAATCGGCCAACTTAAATTAACCGCATTTATTCCATTATCTAATGACATGCTAAAACTTGGTCCTGTGTGGGTTGAACGGTATGTGCGCACGATGATATCGGAAGCAATGTCAGTGGGGCTAGAGCGTGGATATGTTGCTGGTACCGGAGCTGGTATGCCGGTTGGCTTATTGAAGGATCTAAAAGGTGGAACCAATGGAGAGGGAGAGTACAAAGATAAAAAATCTGCGGGCACTTTAAACTTCAAGCCTGGTCGCACGACGATCAACGAATTGAAAGGGGTCGTAGAAAAGCTATCCATTCGTCCAGTTGGGAAAAAAGAAGAAGAAAAAGTGCGCAATATAGCCGGGAAAGTAGTCATGATTGTCAATCCCTTTGATAACTTTAGCATTCAAGCGAATGCAACGGTACAAAATGCTGCAGGTATATACGTGACAAGCTTGCCATTTAATCCAACCATTACTGAATCCATGTTTGTACCAAAAGGAAAAGTTGTTTTCTTTATTCGTGGTGAGTATGTTGCAGCTGTCGGTGGAGCGATGGAAGTGAAGAAATATGATCAAACCTTGGCCATGGAAGATGCGACTCTGTACGTTGCTAAACAATATGCAACAGGTAAACCGAAAGATAACTATGCTTCTCAAGTATATGATTTAAATCTTGATTTAACGGAGGATACAAACGAACCAGAAGGCGTATAAAAAACCGAGGTGATTGGATTGGAAATTACCACAAGTTTACTAGAAGAATTTAAGAAGCGCATGCATATTTCTCATTCTAGCGAGGACGACAATTTAAAAAGGTTGTTGTCCTTTTCTGTTGAGGTTTTAAGAGAAAAGTGCGGTGCATTTGACGTGGAAAAGAACGTGAGGGCCAAGGAGCTTGTCTTTGAGCGGACAAGGTATCTCTATAATGATGCGGTTGAATACTTTGAGGATAATTTTTTGAGTGAGATTACCGGCTTAGGGTTATCGATCGCTTTAGAAGAAGGTGAATCTAATGCAGCCGTTTAAATATAAGCCGCCAAGAGTGAATACAGGAGATTTACGTACGCCCATCACTTTTTATGAGTATGCACCCAATAAGGGTCCAGAGCCTGGAGAGTCAGAAAAAGAAATTCTCCATCAGGCGATGGCCAAGGTTGATCATGTGTGGTTGAAAGATATGGAGATGGCGAAGTCTAATGGCACGTTATCAGATATCACCATTACGATACGAGATCCACAAGCTGACTATATCCCAACCAATAAGCATGTTCTTTCCATCGATGATGCTAGGTATCGGGACAAGAGATATAACATCAAACATGTTCAGCCTGACTTAAAAAAAAAGGATTTTATTAAGATTGTGGCAGGGTTAATCGAATGAGTGTGAAAATTCATGGGGAAAAAGCGGTGATGGCAGAATTAGAAAAACGCTTAGGGAAAGTGAAGGCGCAGCAGCTAAGTGATAAAGCGTTAAAACAAGGCGCCCACGTATTTATCAAGGAACTAAAATCTCAATTTCAATCCTTTAAAGATACCGGGGCATCCATTAATGAAATGACCATATCGGAGCCGATGTGGGTGAGTGGTGTGAGGACAATTAAAATACATTGGCGTGGTCCGAAAGATCGTTATCGCATCATTCATTTAAATGAGTTTGGTACGGTACAAAACCCGAGCCCACGTGGTAAGGGTGCCATCGCACGAGCTATGAGGAATGCTGAATCAGCCTATCGAAGTGCAATTAAAAAGGCGATAAGGGAAGGGTTGTAATGGATGTACTAGGAATGATTTATGATGCGCTAATGGCAGACCCTTCTATCAAGGAAACAGCGGATGGAAGAATTAAATTTTACGAGTTTCCTGAAACGGGAGAAGTTACAGCATCTTTTATCATCATCGATCCATTAGATGTCCCTCTTCCTCAAGATTTCGCTGATGACATATGGCTGACCTATGATTGTCTATTCCAGATAGACGTGTGGTCGAAAAAGAGAAACACAACAAGAGAATTATCCGAACAAATCCGGCATGTCATGTGGAACGTTGGTTTTTCCCAGGGGTCAGGTGTGGATGAATGGGATAAAGGTACAGGGATCTTTCGTGATGCTAGAAGGTATCGAGGGAAATTATATCGCGACGATTTAGGCACTTTATAGAGTGGCTATTTTAATTTAAAAGAGGAGTGATTACTTTGTCAGAAGAGAAAAACTATAAAGCATCCACTGGTGTGGATGAATTTTATTATGCGGTAATAACCGATGAAGATGAAAAATCTTTTAAGACGGGTGAAATTACTAGGATTAAGTTTTTACAAGAAATTGAGGTAGAAATGCCACAAGAAGCGATGAGGGCCTATGGGGATAACCGTACAGCTGAAATAGCTATTTCAGGTGGAAATATAACCGTATCCACGCAGTTTCATAAAGTACCGGTACAGGACAAAAATATATTGTTTGGGTTGGAACAAGTGGATGGCTTATCGTCCGTTGGGAGTGATGATGTACCTCCTTGTGTCGCAGCTGTATTTACTAAGACATTCGAGGATGGCTCGAAAGAATGGGTGGGCCTTACAAAAGGAATGTTTATGCGTTCCAAAATTTCCGGAAAAACCAAAGAAGAAAACAAAAATTTTGATAATGAAGAAGTAACAGGGGAATTTATGGAACGTTATGTGGAAGGGGCCAAATCAGAAAAATCTGTTCTGTTCGGAGCAGACAAAAAAGGGGAAACAGACAACCGGGATTCTCTTTTCCAAAAAATATTTGGTAAGCCATATCCAGGCTCACCACCGGGGGTGTAATAGATGAATGAGAAAAAGACATAACAAGCAATACAGGATTTCAAAGACCTTCAGGACAAAGGGATGGTCTATCGTAAAGGGGACACCTTTCCCAAGCCAGCCAATAAAAAGGTGGAGGATGAACGTTTAGAGGAACTGTTGTCCTCTAAAAATAAATTGAAAAACCCAGCGATTAAAGAAAATCTAAGGAGTGGGATTATGAATTCTCTTTTTAATTAAAGGATTAATTAAGGTATGTAGAAATTAGTTTAAGGAAGGAGTAAAAGGGTAGGAGTTCAATAAGGCTGAAGGAAAAAATGGGTGGGAGGTTTATTGTGAAAAATATTTTAAATGGACTCCGTAGCATAATAACTCAATTTATTATCGTATTATTATATATGTGCTTGCCGATGGTTTTTGCTATTTTTATACAAACTCCTAAATCTATCTACATTGCTTTTACAATGATTCTAGTTTCAATTGGTGTCCATTTTTTATATTTTATCCATTTCAGAGAGTCAATAAAAGAGAGTAAATCCGAGAGCTTATTTGATTGGCTTGATAATAAAAACGATAAGAATATCGTAAGGGAAATTATTGGTGAAGATATAAAAAAAGATGTGGAGATTTTAAATAACTTAGAAGTAACTCAAAAAAGATTGCTAACATATGTAAATTATAATAAAAACAAGTTGATTTTAATAAGAGCACTCCTGAAGACCATGAATAATAATTATTTATCGGATTTGAATTTTAGATTATTCATACCTATTATTGCAACTATAATAATTGGTTCTTTTTCTAATCCTATCTTTAAAAAGGTAATGATTGGGGAAAACACTAAAATTCCATT
>NZ_JBHTYI010000045.1:0-28845 GCF_043656335.1 Peribacillus sp. NPDC056705
TAATGAATATTTTCTGTTCGGCAGAAAAATTGGCCATAAAAAACACCCCATAAATGTTAGTTGGTGTCTAACATTTACGGGGCAGTTCAACTCGATGAAAATCGTGTTGGTCTACAGTCTTTTTACGGCTGAGCCTCCTGGACGCCTTTGCGCCTGCGGGATCTCCCTTGGACTCGCTTTTCCCGCAGGACTCTCCCACCTTCCGTTCCAATCAACTTTGCTTTAATTTTTAGATAGAACCCTTTTGCCTAAAGTCTTCATTGATTTAAAATAGAATGAATATAACTTAGGTGCTGAGCATGCATTCTAAACGGCTTGCCGCTTGTTTTGCATATTCCGCAGCATTTTCAAGATCATATCCATGACGGCTGCCTGACCGAACTGTTCAAATGCTTCGGAAATCTTCTGCTTGACTTCGACATCTGCCTCCCCTGTCATCGACCCAAGAATGGAACGAAGATGTCCCTCTTTGTAACAGGGTTATATTACTGGAGAAATTAAAGAACTTATATATGGTATATGGAGTATCCATTAAACCCAACCCTTTATTTCTCCACTTTTTCCTTATTTCTTAACTTCTCCACTTTTTCGGGAGTGAGGGTGATGTCCCGGACAGGCGAAACTCTTCCCCATTCATCCTTGTGAACGATGTGTTTTCGTTCAAATTTGGTCGGAGTATCTATACCTGCGGCAGCTGCAAGGTTAAACAGCCCCTCGCGGAGTGAAATCACGTAATTGGCGACTCGGTATTGTTTTTCCTCAATAACCAGCCCTTCCTGCAACTTTGAATCAGTCGTGGCTACGCCGGCGGGGCAGTGGTTTGTATGGCAGATTTCAGCCATGATGCAGCCAACGCTTATCATAAAACCACGGGCAATATTGACCAAATCTGCCCCCATCGCTAAAGCGACTGCCACTTTATCTGGAGAAGTCAGCTTGCCGGATGCAATCAGCTTGACCCTGTTACGTACATCATATTTTTTTAACATTTCATCTACAAGTGGCAAAGCTGACATAATTGGAAGTCCGACTGCATCAGCAAGCTCCTGATAGGTTGCCCCAGTTCCACCTTCTCCACCATCCACGGTGATAAAATCCGGCCCTTTACTTGTATCTCTCATGGTTTTCGCCATTTCCTCAAGTGCATCAAGATCCCCCACAACGATTTTGATACCGATTGGCTTTCCGCCTACATCCCTCATTCTTTCCACAAATTCGAACAATTCATTAAAATTCTTGAATTCATAGAACCGGTTAGGGCTGTTGATCGTTCGTCCAGGCTCTACCAGGCGGATTTGGGCAATTTCTTCTGTCACTTTTTGCCCTTCAATATGCCCACCTCTGATTTTGGCACCTTGTGCCAGCTTAATTTCAAATGCCTTTACTTGCTCGATTTCACTTTTCTTCTTGAATTCTTCCCAGGAGAACTCCCCACCTGGTGTCCTTACTCCAAACAGTCCCGGACCGATCTGCATGATGATGTCGGGATTTCCGGAGAGATGGTATTTGGAAAGACCGCCTTCACCGGTATTCATCCATGTTCCTCCTGCAAGGCCCAATCCTCCCGACAGTGCAGTGATGGCATTCTCCCCGAGTGCACCGTAGCTCATTGCAGACTGTCCTATGAGTCCCTTTAATTTAAATGGATTCTGGCATGTATCTCCTCCGATTATGACAGCATCCTCGTCACGTAAATAGTTCGGTTCTATTTGTCTATCTTCCCGATTCTCCTTTCGGGTCAATAGTCCTTCTTCAACTACTTCATATACCTTTGTATTGATTTTTTGGCTATTATCTATTCTCAATTCTTCCCGGAGTTTGGGAAACATGCTATTACGAATATAGTATCCAGCTTCATTGAAGTCACGTTCCGATCCAAATCCGATTAGACGCTCCTTATATTTACCTGCTTTTACAACATCCTCGAATTCCTTTCTTGAGAAAGGGGTGCCTTCATTATTATTTTCAAATAAATACTGCCTAAGTTCAGGTCCTATTTGCTCTGTCATGTATCTAATTCTACCGATTAGGGGGAAATTCCTTAGGATTGAGTGTTGTTTTTGTGTATCATCCTTACGGTAAAAGTACGCTGCGGCCACAGCTGTCCCTAAAACGGCAGATCCTTTTAAAACTGTAGGAAGGTATTTTTTCAACTTGGACATTTTATCACCCTTTGTTTCTTATTTTTTGTGCAAATTATTCGAGCTGTCTATAATCTTCGGAGTGCTTCATGAATCAGAATTTCTCCAGAAGTTACATTGATCGTTTTATTAAATACTTCTTTAGTATCCAGCGCTTCGACCAATACGGAAGCAATATCCTCTTTTGGGATCTCGTCTTTGTCATGCTCAATTGATAGTCCAGCTTCTACCTTACCAATTCCCGGCTTGTCCACAGGCATGCTTGTCCGTATAACCGTATATGTAAACTTTTCCTGTCTTAATAGCTCCTCTGAGTTAAAACGGATTGCACTAGCATCTCCCATTTCATTTGCCCGCATGGCGCTCATGAGAACAAAGCGCTTCACCCCATGTTTCTTAGCAGCCTCAACTGAGTCTATTACTGACTGATGGTCAACCAGTATTGGTTTGCCCTCCCCAGTCCGGGGGCTGGCGCTACTCAAGTAGATTACTGCTTCACAGTCCGAAAAAGCACTGGAAAATTCCCTTCTTTCCAATGAGACCACTGCTGATGCTCCAAGCTTAACCATTTCTTCGACTTTATTTTCAGCTCCCACTAGTGCTACCGGGTTATGGTGCCTGTCTGCCAGCTGTTTTACAACGTGCTCTCCCGTCATATCCTCTGTTCCTATTACAAGTACTCTCATTTTAAAACCTCCCTGCTAGCTTCATACTATCTATTTACCACTTTAAAGTTTAGTAAAACACTTAAGCTTCTTCTGCCGTATCGTTTATTTTAACGATACTTTGAAAGTTAATTATTAGGGAAATTCCCGTTTCATCATAATCGGACATCCATTATTACAGAAACTGCACGAACTACATTAGTGATTGGAATGAAACATCTCGCCAAGATTTTATTTCGTAAACCATAGTGAAGAAGCCAGGAAAGCTAAATGACCCTTTAGCTTTCCATATAAGAAAAAGAACCTCTAGTAAAATACTAGAGATTCAGGATTAATTAATATATTGTAACTTTAATTAATTAAATGAAAGTAATTAAGTTAATATATTTCCATTATACGAGATAAACGAATAGAGAAAATCTTTTGATTTTCATCCTTTAAGGAAAGGGTTTGTTCATGAAGGTTAAGTTTATGCAATTGACCCTTACATGTTTTTAATACTCCTTCTTTATAATAAATGATGGTCGTTATGCCCTTTTTTTTCAACGATTTCAAGATCATCTGATTATCTCCTTTCTGTCTATTCAATTATTTAATATTTGTATGATAATTGGTGCAATACTATGAAATCAGTTAAGATATGTATATTATATACTGAAAATCGTAAGCGTTTTCATTAATGTTGTGAACAATTTGTGAAAGTTTGAACATTATCATATTTTAGGGAAATTGGAATAGGTTGGGAAATATAATAACCTTGGCCATCAATTGTTTCTTTGATCTTATCAATACTAACTTCGTTCGGATTAAACTCAACACTAACAGTTCCAGAATCTAAGTTTACTTTATCAGTGGTAACTCCAGATAATTCGCCTACATTGCCTTCAACTGAATTTATGCAATGCCCACATGACATTCCTTTTACGTTAACAGTCATTTTTTCCATATCGCTTAGTCTCCTTTTATTTTTTCATAATTTTTGTATTGTCACCATTACCTCATCTAAAATCTCCGTATCCCCTTCTTGAATTCTTTCTAGAACACATGACTTCACGGCGGCACTATTTAAAGCTGATTGAGTAGCAGATATTTGAGTAATGACATCATCACAATACGTATCCTTTTCAATTAATCCTTTTATTCCTCGAATTTGTCCTTCAATTCAATCTTGTTACTAAATTATTTTTCACTTTATCTGAATGATGGCTCTTTCTTTCACCATCTGATGAGCAGCATTGATCGATCTCAAGACTTTCTGAATTCATCGACATTGCCTCACCTCCTTAATTGCATAATACTATACCCCTCTATGGTATGTGACATCGGATTTTATTTACTTTACTACGGTTTGCTTAAAAATACTTATGTGTATCTATACTAACCTAATGCCTATATGAATATATTTTTCATGTTGTTGGTTAAAGATTATTATAAAAACTTTTACCAAAACGAAATTTCTGATGAAATCAAAATATACCACCTAAAAGTTATAATCCTCTTAAATCTCACTCTCGATATTAAATAAATCCTTATTCAATAAAACTCCATTATGCTAAAGATACCTTTATTTGACACATTTTGTGCCCTTTGTGTGTCCGTTTTGTAAGACCGTCCATACGAACGCATTCCGCTTCTGCTTTTGCCATGGCTTCGATTTTATACTTTTCTGCATCCGCTTCCGTTACCTGTTTCATTTTATTTGCGGAAGCCGCCTGCTCTACCGCTTAAAGGTCGGCATCCGCCTTTTTCTTCACTTCGGATTCATATTGCTTTACAAAAGTTACGTTAAAATGAGGTTGATAGATTTGAATGTTTGATCATTTTTTTACAATACAATATATTGACGGCTTCAATACATGATGCGATTCTTCATTAAGAAGGATCGCTTTTTCTTTGCGGCATAATCTTAAGGGAGAGCGGGTGTAAGAAACCGATTGATAGATGGAATTTAAAGACTAATGACTCATTTACAAACTATTCAGTTAAATACATAATTAGGAATATTATGAATAAGGAGGGATTATATGTATAAAAAATCAATAACAGTACTATTAGCTGCAGGTATGGTTCTATCAACCGGTACAGTATTTGCACAAATAAACGGGGCAACAAATGCCCAGTCTGACACAGCTTTTGATAACAAAGTTATCAAAAAAATTAGTGCGGACAATATGTATAATACGATTGCCTATCTATCAGAGCAACCGAGGGCTGCTGGTACAGAAGGGGAGCTCCGTGCAGTCAAATACATAGAAAGTCAGTTTAAGAGTCTTGGTTTTGAAACAAAGATTCAGCCTTTTCCCATCTATGATACGGTGCAAAATGTAAAAGTGAAAATTGGTGACAGTGATTTAGGAGGAACACCGCGTGCCCTTAGCGGCAGTATCAGCGGAAAGGTAACAGCCGAACTTGTTAATGTTGGAAAAGCAAAGCCAGAGGAAGTTGGAGAAAATGTATCTGGGAAAATTGCACTAGTTGAACGTGGGGACATTACCTTTGTTGAAAAGGTTCAGAATGTCCTAAATAAAGGAGCGGTTGGCGTTTTAATGTACAACAACTCACCATCAGGAAATAATTTCGGACAAGTATCAGCGGGGCAAAATATACCTGCTGTAGCCATTACCCAAGCCCAAGGGTTAGAGTTGGTCGAACAGCTTAAAACTAAACAAATCACGTCCACTCTGGAAGTGGGAAAAGCTGAAAGGATCGAAAAGACATCCTACAATGTCATCGCTTCCCTAAAACCAAAAGCCAATAAGGATAATGGTCAAATCGTGACTGTTGGAGCCCATCATGATTCTGTCCCGGGCGGCCCTGGTGCAAACGATGATGCTTCGGGTGTATCAGCTGTGCTGGAACTGGCACGGATCCTGGCCAAAACGCCAATTGACACTGAAATTCGCTTCCTCACGTTCGGATCTGAGGAAAGAGGGCTCGTTGGATCATCCTTCTATGCAGATTCCCTTCCCAAAGAGGATGTAGACCGCATGGTGGCTCACTTCCAAATGGATATGATAGGCGGACGTGATGCTGGCGAGGATAACCCTGCAGGTGGTTTGATTATGTATACCATTGATGGAAAGAAAAACCTTGTTACGGACCTGGGCTCCTCAGCAGGGGCCAGAACGATGGATGTTGCGATTCCTTATGGACAGCTGGGCAGGAGTGACCACCAACCATTCCATGAGCTTGGCATTCCATCGGCCTTGTTTATCCATTCCCCTGTAGAGCCTTGGTATCACCAGCCTACAGATACACTGGATAAGATATCGAAAGAAAAATTGCAGCAAGCAGCTGAAATTGTCGGTGCCAGTGTGTATCAAATTGCCCGTCCGGAAACTCCGGCATTAACAAATGCACGTGTAGCTCCTGGCAAGGTAGACTATGATTTTGATGACCGTCCGGTAGATTAAATACTTCATTATACAGAATTACGAGATTAATAATGGAGCTTGGAGAAAATCAGGAGGGCACCTGTGCAGTTTACAGATGCTCTCTTCTTTTTTTCGGTCAGCGCCTCGTGCATATTTTTTTCACTATTTCTAAGCTCTATTATCAGTGTACCTCTCCAATAATACTTCACATAAATAATTTCAACCATCAATTGATAGAAATCCAAAAACAGCTCAAACTTTAATGGATGAGCTGTTTTTGGAAATTTCAGGTTGCAAACTAAATTCATAACGCTTTCTTAGTCGCAAGTATTATAGCCATGTTCTAACTGTAAATGAACCAAAGATAAAGATGAGAAATACAAACATAACCGTGTTCAGTAAACTTAAATTCGATGTTATTGTTTATTAATCATCTGTCCAACAGCTGCCCCCATAAGAAAGTGAACAAGTAGCCCCCAAATACTACATGGGTGGTGTATTTCGGGACGATGTTTTGTTTGCTTCACTTTTTATCGGTACTCTGCAAGCCGAGGGTAAACTAGATGACCACGGCAAGACTTTATCTATTTCTATTTTATTCGTTAGATCCATATCTATCAGCATCTCAAACAAATAGCGAAGATAATGATAGGGACTCAAATCCTTCTCTTTTGCCGTTTCAACCACACTATACATGATGGCACTCCCTCTAGCACCTCGCAGTGTATTAGAAAACATCCAATTTTTTCTCCCATTCACAAACGGCTTAGCTTAATGGAACATTCACTTCTGTTGTTGTCGATTTCTAAATACCCGTCCAATAAAAAAGCTTCAAGATGCTTCCATTGATTCAAACAATAAGTGATAGCTATTCCTAGCGCACTTTTTGGTAGTACGAGATCTTTTTGTTCATAAAGCCATGCTGGAAAAAGGTCCAGAATGTCCTGCTTTTTTCCAGTCGCTGTTCATGTCGTTCTGTAGGGTCGACATGTAACTTCATATTAGGGTTTGAGTTAGAGTGGTGTCTTACTCATATCTTATTGAGGAGTCCTATTTTTTTCAAAGCTGAAAAATAACGAACTACAGGAATGCTATCCTGCTGGGGACCGTTGTAACCTGCTTTCGGTGACGTTTGAGAAGGGTATTTCCTAATCTCCCTCTCTTTTCCAACGGTAAGACTGATACCAAATCTATAAAAAGAAGCAGCCACAACTCCTTCAAATCAAACGGACGATGATAAATAAAATCACTGTCCGTTCTATTTTTCTATCTATTCATCATCCCCCTAGCACTCTTCCTCTCCATGCAAACGCATACAAAGAAAGATCTAACCCATTTATGGTTAGATCCTTTTATCTTTTTCATTTTTTAAACAACTTTTTCTATGCAACCTTCTGTGTCAATTCTTCAACAGGTTAATCAGTATGTTTCTTTTTAATCAACTGAAGTTCCAGTTCCTTTTTCAACTATGACCGGAAATTTTTTGAACAATACGGCTTTTCTATGATCAAAACATCCTTCCCATTTGGATATGGCGATAGTTGCTAATGCATTCCCAATAATATTGACGATTCCGCGTGCCATATCCATAAGCCTATCTACTGCAAGAACCAAAGCTAGACCTTCTACCGGCAATCCAACAGCGACCAGCGTTGCGGATAAAACAGCAAATGATGCCCCAGGTACAGCTGCAATCCCCTTTGATGTTAGCATCAATACAAGAAGTATCGTAAACTGCTCCATAAGTGTTAAATCAATACCATATAACTGTGCGATAAAAGGAACAACCATTGCCTGATACAAAGCTGAACCGTCTAAATTAAATGTGTATCCAGTAGGAATGACAAAAGATACTACAGAGCGATCACATCCAAATCGATTCATTTTATCCATAAGCTGTGGCATTACGGTTTCCGTACTGTCAGTAACGTAACCAATAATTAATTCTTCTTTTAGGTTGCGAATCAGTGTCCACAAATTTACTTTTAAAAGCCATGCGAGGGAACCAAATATAATTACAATAAATACTATAATCGTAATGTGGTTAACGATTAGTAATTTGCCCAACGGAATGAGAGATTTAAACCCAAAGGTCGCAACGGTATTAGCCATTATGGCAAAAACACCGAACGGAGCAAATTTCATTACAAGGTGGACGAAATTAAACATCGTTTCCGAAACCCCTTGGAAAAATTGCAGCACAATTTTTCCTTTGTCTCCTGTGGAAGCCAACGCGATACCGAACATCACAGCAAAGAATATAACAGGAAGTATTTTCCCTTCCGCTAATGATTTAAAAAGATTAGGTGAAAAAATACCGATTAAAACGTCAATAGGTTTGGTGTCTTCTGCTGTTTGCGTATATTGCTGAATATCGGCCTTTTCCAATTGGCTACTATCGATTCCTACACCAGGTTGAGCCAAATTAGTGGCAACTAATCCTACAACTAGGGCTATCGTCGTTAAAATCTCAAAATAAATGATTGTTTTGAATCCTATTTTGCCCATCCGTTTCAAGTTCCCCATGCCGGCAATACTTGAAACAATAACTGAAAATACAAGAGGGATAATAACAATTTTAATCATGTTAATAAAAATCTCACCAAGAGGCTTTACGGCTTGACCATATTGCTTAGACAAAAATCCCAATAAAAGCCCCAACACCATACCGGCGACAATTTGCCATATTAAACCTTTTTTATTCATAACTTACCTCCTTATTAGTTTTAATATTAGATACCTATAAGGTCCAGCCGTTTTTGGGGAAGTTATACATTAAGACTGAAAGCCCTGCTCTACTAGAGAAGAATTCTCTTCTGTATATGAGTGTATTTGTTTAGGCTTTTTGCGTCGACTTTTCACGTATAGAGTTAATGGTTCCTTGTACAGTAATACGCTCAGGATTTGTCATGATTTCAATGAGTGTTACTCCTTTAGATTTAAGTGCACGCTCAAGCGTATCTTTAAATTCCTCTTCCTTTGTTACCCTAAAAGCTTGAGCTCCTAGGGCAGCCCCTAAAGAAGAAAAATTCACATCACTTAACTCTGTGCCGATCACTCGCTCCGGATAATGTATTTCTTGATGCATGCGAATCGTTCCATACATACTATTGTTAAATACAAGTGCGATCACTGGAATATTGTAACGGACTGCCGTTTCTAACTCTTGTGTCGTCATCATAAAACCACCGTCACCTGATAATGAAACGACCGTTTTATCTGGATTTGCCAGTTTGGTACCTAATGCCGCTGGTAAACCATATCCCATCGCACCAGATGTTGGACCAATATATGTTTTAGAACGGTTAAAGGAATAAAAATTGTGTAACCAACTTGCAAAATTACCGGCATCATTCGTAATAATTGCATCCTCTGGAAGTGTTTCCTGAAGAATTCGAATAATTTCCTTATTATCAACACTATGCTCCTTCTCCGCGTCCACTCCGTCTCCAGCATGCTTATATATTTCATTCCTCTCTTTTGCCCATTTAGACCAGCTTTTGTCCACATTCATATCAAGTAATTCTTCTAGTGCTTCTCTCGCATCAGCAACAATACCAACATGTGGAATATACACCTTACCGAGTGTCTCCTCTTCAATATCGATATGAACCAATTTCTGTTCCTGGTTTAGAATGCTATAATCCTGTGTTGTAACCTCCGATAAACGTGTGCCAATTGCCAGAACTAGGTCAGCCTGACGAAGCGTACCGAGTATAGGCGCAAATGTGCCAAGTCCAGAGTGACCGACATACAATGCATGATCATTAGGAAAGACATCATGACGACGGAATGACGACATTACTGGAATCTCAAATTTTTCTGCCAGTTTACGTAACGCCTGTTCTCCATTTGCTGCAATTACGCCTCCTCCAGCAAGAATAACCGGACGCTCTGATTGTTCCAGTAGTCGTTGAACGGATACGATCTCTTGCGTACCTGGACGTGGTGCCGGAACTGGAGTAACAGGTCCAAAGCTCATTTCCGCTTCTGCTACGAGAACGTCTTCCGGAAGAGCAATGACAACAGGTCCCGGTCGCCCGCTCTTTGCGATGCGGAACGCCCGCTGAACAAGTTCTGGCATACGTTCTACATCTTTAATTTCCACGGTCCATTTGGCAATGTGACCGAAAAAACGATCCAAGTCTACCTCTTGAAACCCTTCTCTGCCCCGGAATTTACTATGGACCTGGCCTAAGAAAACAACCATAGGCGTGGAATCCTGGTAAGCAGTATGAATACCAATAGCTAAATTGGCACCACCTACCGCCCGCGTCGCCATGGCGACACCCGGTTTACGCGTCGCTTTCCCGTATGCCTCAGCCATAAAAGCGGCACCGCCTTCATGACGTGTAGAAATCAATTGAATGCTTTCCGTTTCATAAATGCTATCCATTAAAGGTAAATAACTTTCTCCGGGAACGCAGAAAACATGCTCAACACCTTCTAGTTTCATACATTCTACAATTGCACGTGCTCCGTTCATCGATTTTCCCATTGTTTTTCTCTCCTCTATAATTTCAATATTTGAAATAGCATTTCATACATATCGCAGAACTAATCAGTAATCGTTACTTTTGTTTTAATTCGATGTATTGCTTCATACAATCTTTCAGTTGGTACGGATAAAGAGATTCTGAAATATCCCTCTCCGTATTCTCCAAATGCTCCGCCCGGCGTTACAATTACACCGGCTTCTTCAAGCAACTTGGTTGCAAATTCGCTAGAAGTGTATCCTTCTGGTACAGATGCCCAGATAAAAAAACTTCCTTTCGGTGTATCGGATTCAATTCCTATTTCCCGAAGCGCCGCAAGCATTCCTTCCATCCGCTCTTTATATATCTGATTGTAATCTTCTACGCAATATTGTTCAGACACAAGTGCAGTGGCAGCAGCTTTTTGAATGGGAAGGAACTGGCTTGTATCCATATTACTCTTCACAACGGATAGCGATTGAAGAGCTTCTTTGTTTCCTACTGCGTACCCAATTCTCCATCCTGTCATGCTATATGTCTTTGAAAGAGAACCAAACTCTACGGCAATCTCCTTTGCGCCTTCTACCTGCAGAATGCTTGGAGCTGTATATCCGTTAAATGTAACCATTTGGTATGCAGCATCATGTGCAACGACCATTTGATTACGTCGAGCAAAATCCACGGCTCCCTGGAAAAATGCTAAATCCGCTGTAGCGGCGGTTGGATTTCCCGGATAATTCAAAAACATTAGCTTCGCTTTTTCGACTTCTTGCACGGGAATTGATGTAAAATCCGGTAGAAATCCATTTTCTTTTAATAGCTCCATACTATAAGGAATGCCATTGGCCAGATAAGTAGCCGTTCGATATGTGGGATATCCCGGGTCTGGAAGCAATACAACATCGCCTGGATCAATCGATGCAGTAATAAAATGAGAGATTCCCTCTTTTGAACCGATTAGCGCAAGAATTTCCGTCTCTGGGTCCAAGTCAACATTAAAACGATCTTTATAAAATTGGGCCACCGCTTTTCGGAATTCTAGACAACCACTGTATCCAGGATATTTAAAATTATCCGGGTCTTTCATTTCCCCAATTAATCGATCTACAATGTGCTGTGGAGTAGGCAGATCTGGACATCCAATGCCTAAATCAATTACATCTACTCCTTGTTCAATTAAATTTTGTTTCTTTTTATTAATCTCATTAAACAAATAAGGGGGGACATTCTTAACACGCTTCGGTTTTATAAACATTTTTTCTCCTTTCTGTGCAATCCCAATTCAATATTCAAAAGGGAACTTTATATCTCGTTTCAACTATTGAAACGGCATTTCTTTTTTATAAACTAATATTAAAACAAATAAACTAAATATTCAAAAGTTTTGTAAAATAATGTTATATATTTTTGTTCTTTACCTTTCTTTGATTTTTAATAAATTTCCATTTATCATAATATTACAAAAAAATCGTTTCAATATTTGAAACACCATTTAAAATATGATTAAATATTTGATAGATATGAACTGTTTAAGGGGGGGGAAAATATGAACCAAAGTGTAATTAAAGCACTCAAGTTGCTTGATTTTTTTTTAGAAGAAAAAAAAGAATTAACACTCAGTGAAATAGCAACAAAATCTGATATGCCAAAGCCATCAGCCTATCGATTCCTTACCTCTCTGGAGGTATGTGGTTTTTTGGTAAAGACAAAGAATACCGAACAAGATGTTCGCTACCGTTTGGGTCTAAAACTGCTTGAATTAGGAAACATAGTCTCAGAACAATTAGATTTACGTACCATTGCTTTACCCTGGATGAGAGAACTTTGTGCTGACATTAATGAAGCTGTACATCTGGTTATACTCGATGGAGATGAAGCTGTATACATCGAAAAAGTAGAAAGCAGCCAAGCAATACGGCTGCATACAAGGGTTGGGAAGCGTTCTGAGTTATATATCGGTTCCGGTCCAAAATTGTTGCTTGCTTATTTGCCCGAGACAGATCGGGAAGCTCTTCTGGAAAAAATGACTTTTACTAAATTCACGCCGTATACAATTAAAAATAAAGAAATTCTGTATAAGGAAATTGAACAAATACGGTGTAATGGATATTCCATTAGTAAGGGTGAGCAGGATGAAGAAACAATAGGTATTTCCTATCCTGTACTTGACTATACGGATAAGGTAGTCGCTGCGCTTACTGTAAGTGGTCCGAATACGAGAATGCAGGAGAAAGTTGAAGAAACTATTCGTAAGAAAACAAAAGAAACTGCCAGTCATATTTCTCATGAACTAGGATATATAGAAACGGACGTTCTATAGAACAGGATATACTAACCGCTGTTATCTAGAAAAAGTTTTTTATACGGTGGAAATGACATTAGTTTCATGCTAAAAACGATCGTTTATGATGAGCTTTTAGCATACACGAAAATAAAGCGGTTAAATCATCTGACCCAAAATTTTATTACAATGCGTCTTTGTCAGAAAAGATATTTAATTTAACAATAAAATCTCAAGATTTCACACAGAATATGTTAGATGTTAATGAAGAAAATTATTGAAGTTGCTAGAGTGAGGAATCCAAATGTGTTGGATGAAAATATAAGTGAATATTATATTGCTAAAAGTGTCATTTACGATGATGAATCTAATTTTTGTCGATAAAATGTATGATTTTGCATTCAACAAACCATCCTACCTAGCAAAAATAAAACGAGATTTCTCCGCATGGTTGATTTCAATATGTTGACTAAGTAGGTCCAAAGAAAAAACTTGGCTTTAAATATGTTACTAAGTTTAAGTATTAAGTACATCCAAATATCGGTTTCAAACATTTAGTAATAGAGAAACGAATTTAGGCTTTATTAAAAAGCAAAAAATAAACAACCAATGGATCATTGGTTGTTTATTAAACCTATCTGTATTGGTAATACGTCAGCTTTTATTTTATGTGACGAACAGAATGATTTGCCTTTTCTCTGTTATTCTTCCTTGCTTGCTGCCATATTCACGTTCGCTTCGACATTCTCCTGACTGATGGTAATAAATGGTAAATTTTTCTTTATCCTGATTTGCATTTCCTGCTCAGTTACTTCCTGTTTGGAGCGGGCCGTTTCCAGATCGTAAGCTTGGTCAGCTCGTGCTTTGGCAATATCCTGCTCGCGACGGTATTCCGCAACCTTCAGCTTGTTGATTTTCTCGGCTTCGGCTATTTCCGTTGCCCTTTCAAGTTCGGCACGCTGGGCTTCCTTCGAAGCTTCGGCACGCTTGATTCGCGTTTCCTTCTCTGCTTCTGCTGTAGCAATATCGGCATCCCTTTTCACTTGTGCGATTCTTGGCTTACCAAGTGATTCAAGATATCCGTTTTTATCGCGGACATCTTGAATTGTGAATGATACGATGATGAGTCCAATGTTAGCTAAATACTGCGAGGCTACCCTCTGTACTTCCTGGGAAAACTTTTCACGATTTTTATAGATTTCCTCGACTGTCATCGATCCAAGGATGGAACGATGATGTCCTTCTTTGTAACAGGGATATATTACGGGATAAATTAAAGAATTAATATATGGTATATGGAGTATCCATTAAACCCAATTGTTACTGGGAGAAACAAAACCTAAAATTTTTTATGTATCAATACCATACATTTTACGATTTACGATTAATCCCGCCAAGATTTTATTTCGTAAACCATAGTGTAGAAGAATGGAAAAAATAAGAGACTGCAATTCAATAAAAGATACTACCATGCCCTTTAGTTACATAACAAAGTTGCTGCAGGAACCCGAACCACTTGAGACTGCCCCGTAAGTTCCATAAGGGGTACGGAAACGATTCAAAGAATGAGGGTCACTATGGAAAACAAAACCAAAAGATACAAAGCAATAAAAGGGATGCGTAGAGAAACAGTTATAGAATTTTAAAAAGGAGGTCTTATAATCAATACCCTACTTTAAAACAGATGAGGAAGCTTTTAATCAGTTTAATTGTTATCTAAACGATCAAGAATTGTCACATAAGCAATTAACTCCTGATATTATATTTGGATGGATCAGGGAGCAAAATCACATTCCTTTTATTAATTCTTCTTTAAATCAACGACTGCTCAATGAAATGCAAATTACTGCTCATAAATTTTATGTAGCCTCTCTACATTGGTAATACAAAAGTAAACACTTTCTTCTTGAAAAAGATACAGCAAATATGCTAGTGCAAACCGATGTACATAGTGTTTAAGGATCAGATTTAAATATCCCATTTCCTTGTTTCTATTTAACTGTTCCGGAGAATATTGTTACTGTTTCGTTTGAAGGTGATGAGGGAGTTTGTTTGTATGAAGGAGTTTCTCAAGGTATTTATGTGATTGAGGTAGAGAGGAAAGGTAAGATTTTTATTGGGATATTGTTGCCTCGCTAAAATTAAGAAATTATAAAAATAAAACACAGACAGGTAGTGTGATGGTCGCTGTAAATTTACTAGCTGGTGAACATATCGATATATTTGAATCAGCCAAAAAGGTTTTTGATAAACCTTTCCCTAACACTAGTGATCCTTGCCAGTATTACTATAATAAAACTAGCCGTGCCATATTAGAAAGAATCCTGTTACTTTTAGTTAATACCTTACTTTATCTCAGGTCCGATAAAGCTATAACTCGGCATATTTCCCCACCTGTATCAAAGAAAAAGAATCGTACATTAAAATCAAAATCAGAGTTTTGCTCTCCTTATATACGTGTTGGAGATAAAATTACCATTACTTCTGCTCAACGGAAGGCTTTTAAAGAAGCAGGCTTTTCAATTTGAGTTAAGTCACGTCACCTCTTTATTATAGGACAGTTTCGGGCATATCTGACAAAAAAGGCAGCTCCCTGATGGGGGATAGCTACCTCCGTTTACGATTACTATGAAAAGGTAGGAGCAGGGAATTCATCAATTCTCATACGAAGTAAACTATATGGTTTTTTCCGGAGGTCTCTTCCATAATGAAATCTCGCCTGCCGATGTAATTGATTCACAATGACATATAAGTATTGATCAGGGCCAATCGAAAAAGTATCAGGCCATAAAATTCTCGGGTCATGTGCGATGGTTTCCATTGCGCCATTCGGCAATATCTTCCGGATACTATTGTTTTCATAGTCTCCCGCATAAACGGTTCCTTTTGCGCCGGTGATCATTCCATCAGACGCACCTTTTTCCCCCCAATACTGCACATTTTGGGATAAATTCAGTTCCTGTATCCTTCTGTCTCTTAGGGCTTCTGTTGAGATCGAGAACAGCTGACGGCTGGTTAGCGGAGCATAAAATAAAACCTTTCCATCAGGAGAAATCGCTAAACTATCGGAAGCCAATCTAAATGGGGAAGTCGAGCCGTCCGGGTTTCGATTCATCAAAATTTCACCTTCTACTTTCGGCAAAAAATAGGGATCAGGTGAAGTTGATATTGCCCCATTTAACCGTCTAAACGCGTTCCCATTTTCTAAATCTACGACGATAATAGCCCCTGGCCCTCTGGAAGAAGAATCCGTTATATATGCATAGCCTGCTCTTCCAACCCGAAAATCCAAACGGACATCATTCAGATAAGTTGTTGGCAAGACAACATCTTCTGTAAAGGTATATACTCTCCTTATTGTATTCGTGCTTAAATCAACAGCAACTAATTTTGCTCCCCCTTGAATAGGTTCAGAAAAATTTGGTGCCCCTGTATCTAGTACCCAAAGTGTTCCTCTTCCATCAGCAACGATACTTTGGACACTGACGAAAGACATCGTAATATTCCCAGTATTAACTAAATTGGTTTCTAAACTGGGATAAGGCTGCAATTCACCCTCAACAATTTCCGCCACAGTAAATTTAACGTCGTCTCCCCATTTCGGAAAGCATACAAAAATACGACCGGTTTCGGAAACGCTGACACCTGTAGGCATAGCCCCATAAAAAGCATGCACCAGTTCAAACTGCCCAAAATATTTTTCCATAGGTAACATAGGTTTCATGATATCCTCCTTATCAAATCCGAACGGATATCACCTATATATGATGAAAATTTTTTGTAGTGCCTGGTTCTTGATAAATTTTTCTATCGTGATGGATGCTGTGGGTTTATTAGTCCAGGAGAAACATGGGAGTTTCGATAAAGTGATTCAAACTTCCACTGGCTCTTCAAGGACGGGGAATGAGAGCATCTGAATTTACGTTTGCAGTCAATTTTAGAACTAACATAAAAACTATTATGATTTGCTCCCGTCCAGCAGCTCGGTTAGAAAATAAATCTGTCTCCTTTGCAGGGGAGGATTTTTTAGTTTAGTGTAACTTTTTCATCCTTAGCATAAGTAAGAATTTTTAGTAGCCTATAAAGTGGGCGGATATTCATTTAAAGATCTACTTTACCACAGTCAAAACTAATACCTGTTTCATTTTATATGCCATTTTTCAACGTTGAAGTCTTTTACTTTTGAGTAAATAATTTTGGTGTCTAAAAAAGTTTTAAAAATTCTTGGCTTAGGGAAAGTCCAAACGGAGTTTGGAATCGTAGGCCATTATACTGAAGGTAGCTGGCTTTCGCCAGCTACTTACAATGAATAATTTTAAAACTAGAAAAACAGGTAAAAAAAAACGAATCGTTTTTCTTCACCTGTTTTATTTTAGGGACTTATTAGACAGCCCCTTTTAGTATTCTCATTCACTATTCACTATTTCTTAAAGGATTATAAGTATATATACAATCAGAAGTAGAGGATAAACTGTATTATTTCCACTTCAAAGTCACTATGATGCATGGGGCTCTTGATAATAATCATTTTAAAATTAAAGCTTACCCATTTTTTGTATGATATCCAAAATCTATTTGTCAGTTATAGTCTTGATATTTCCCTCGTTTTGTATAGTAGTATGAATGGTAAGCTTCATTTCTAGATTGGGATAATATTTCTTTCGCCAGTCCTTCAATTCCTCATAAGGAATTTTATTTCTATAGTATTGTCCCAAACCGAAGACATCTGATTCTTGCTTTTGAAATCGTTTCAGCATTCCATCGAAACGATTAGCCAATACCTTTTCCAGCTCTTTTTTAATTATTGCATTGGAAACTTTTCCCCTTCTCTCTTGAATAACTACATTTAAACGAATCGTTGAGAACATATATGGAATATGATTTCTTAGTTCACCTTTATGAAAACCTGTATTTCCAACAATCATGATTGTTGCATGTTCCATTACTTCTACCCTTCCCTTCATACTGTTCCCATGAAAGGCATTAAAAAGGAGGGTTTCTTTAGGATCCATTTTAGATACGAGTTTTCCTTTTTTCATCACTGCAGAACCTGTATAAGTAACTGCAGTGTTTTCCCCTGATTTGACCATAGGAATTGCTACATTTTGAGTGTAGGAATTAAGGGCTCGATAAACATGCCATAGACGTGTTAAAGATATTTGTGGGGTCCAACCTGCATATTTCTCAAAAAAGTCATAAATATTTATCCCTTTTTCTATATTCTTTTTGAGTGCTAAGAAAAAAGAATCTATATTATCATCACATATTGCGATTAATGTTTTTGAAGATATTTCACGAATTCTCATAAACGTGTTAATCGGTTCTTCCATCCCTCCTTCTTCTACTAATTTTCGATCAAATATGATTATCCTTATGTGCAATAAGTCTACACTGCTTTCCATATTAGTTCTAATATCCTCTACAGCTTTTAAAATGGTTAACCCTGTTCCTTTGACAATTGCCTGTTTTTGAACACCCTCTGAAGAAATAGGAATTTGAAGTAAGACTTTGAATTTTTCTCCCTCTTTAGTAATTCCCATTGCAACCGGAAACGCTCTATGGTTAATGTCTTTAATATCCCAGCAACCACTTAATGGCATCAATATACATAGGCTAAGTACTAGTTTAAAACAAATCATAATACTTCTCATGATAGTCTTTTTCTCCTTACACCGATTAGGAATATTATTAAAGGGAGTACGATTAAAATATAAAATCGGAAAGCAGTATTCCACCATAGCAACTTCTCAGTCTCTTGCCAACTAGGAATACATAAGCAAATGATAAAAATGCTAACAGATAGGACTACAATATGATATTTTTGCTTTAATCCCGGGATATATTGACTCATTATTATAGAGGACTGCCATAAGAGTAAGGAAGTAAGCAACATGATAAAGGTAACTAGGCTTAACGCAAAAAACAAGGTTGCCCTGTCAAATATAAGCCATTGAAGCTGAACTTTATCCAATGTGGTTATAAAGGGAAAAAGCAGCGTACTAGCCGTTTCATTTCCAAAGGTTAAAAGAGGTAAATAAACGGATAAGAAAAAAAATGGGATAAGCAAAAAGACTGCAAACATGATTTTTTTAGAGTTATACGATATTTTTTTTGGAATAAAACCTAAAAATGAAAAAACAATGGCGAAAGAAAAAAAACTTGTATAAAAGGGAGGTTCTCGAAAAAAATTAAAGCCGGTATCCATAATCGGAAATGCATTATGCCAATCAACGTCTTGAAAGCAAATCAAAAGCGTAAGTAAGATTAACGGGAAAAAGATACAGAATATTAATAAGGCTGTACGTAAGATGGTTTCGATTCCTTTTACGGCGATATAAGTTGATATAAGAATCATTAATGTAATAATTGCCCATGTAGGAGTATTCGCTAAAAAGATAATGTTGGTCACTTCTGCATAGGCGCTAACAAGTTCAATAGTAGTTATAATTAAGTAAAGAAGAACAGGAAAAAGTAATGTGAAAGAAAAAGCTTTACCTAAGGTCTTTAAAATACCGATAATATCCTGTTTTGGAAAATAAGATAGACCCTTTAGGTAAAGCCATAAAAATAGAATAAATATGACACATTGAATTAAAATCGGTTCCCAGTGACCTTTTTGTGTGCTGGCAATAATTCTTTCCGGATAAATGAAAAAAATAAGACCAAAATGAGACATTAACCCCATGCATATAACCTGAAGGCTTTTATCCAATTCCCCCCCTCCCCTTAGTTAAACTAGTGTATGGAATTCCAAATATCTCTCGACTTGCAAAGTAAGCGCTTATGAATACCAGACCGGATAATATTCCCAACACGCCATAGATTGAAGCAAAAATAACAACTACATATTTAAGTAAGCGCAGGATTAACGCATTTTGAAACCCTACAACGCTTGAATTCGCTATCGAGGTTGCTGCTACAATGATAATTAACAGGTTGCTAACCAGCTTTGCGTCTACTACTGCTTGTCCGATGACAATTCCCCCTACCATTGTTACCGTTGGACCGATACTGAGCGGAAGCCTTATACTCGCTTCAATAATTAACTCTAAAATAAGGAGCATAATTGTAATTTCAACAAAAGGGGGATAGGGTATTCCCTCCCTGCTCTGAGCAATCGATAGAGCCAGTTCAATTTTTAATATCTCAGGATTTACAGCAACAAGGGCCACATAGAGAGCTGGAAATATAAGGGTAACCAAAGCGCCAAGAACACGTAAAAATCGGATGGCGCTCATTATTGGGTAAGCAAAGTTACGGTCATTCGCCTGGGCGAACATATCCCATAATAAATGTGGCAAGATAAGCGCAAAGGGAAAACCGTCAACGAATAGAATGACCTTTCCTTTGTTTAAACCATCTACTGCTTCTAATGGCATTTCTGTGTTATTAAACTGAGGGATAACCTCCCATTTTCGCATACCCATAAAACGATAAAGATGCTGAAGATAGAGAATATTTGTGTGTTGATTCATTTCAATATGTGAAATGATCTTTTTAATCACACCTTTATCTGCTCGGTCGTCCAAATAAACTATTGATAATTTCTTTTTTTGATCACTTCCTAACGTATAGGTTTTAACTGAGAGCTGAGCAGAGGAAACTTTTTTTCTCACTATTCCTATATTTGTTGACATATCTTCAATAAAAGAATCTAAAGGACCTTGCAATACGTTTTCATTAGCTGGCGGTTCAATTGACCGATTTAATTCTATGGGAATTGGTTCAAATAGCGACATTATATTTTTTTCTTTTGAGTAAATAATGAGTTTACCCTGAAGAATAGACTTTATTGCTTCTTCACTATTTATTTCAATACCTTTTCTGTTGAAAAAAGTTCTTTTTACTTTTATTGAATGAATCACTTCACTGGTATCCATATCTTTTTTTAATATTTCTTTTGTTTTTATAAGGTTGACTATTGAATGTAAACCAAGTAAAAGGACTGCTTCACCAGCCAAACTAAACGGTTCTATGAAAAAGTCTTCTGCATCTTTAAAAACCTCATTTATTTCTACTATTATTGAGTTCATGACTTCTCATTTTCCCTTTCAAATTTCATTATTCTTATATCATTTTCCCCCTTTGCTTGTCATTTATACAAATACCAAACTAGGTAAAATATGACGTCTGAGATATGTTTTTTAACGCCACAACCACATATTGGGCATGTGCATATTGCGAGCATGTTTTTTTTGCAGAGGATAATAACCCGGTTATGTGGAGGGGGATAAAGCCTGTCATAGAAGGTATAGCTGCTGCCAAAGAAGCAGGCCTTGGAGTTAAAGTGTGTCGGTAAACTTGTCAATTTTATATTTAGCTTCTGAAACATTCATTTTTGCACCTTCCTTGTGTCACAATTTTGTCTATAAGCGAATTTGCATGTTACCAATTCAAAAATTCAGGATATTATTTTATTTGTCTTAGGATGTAAAACAACCTGGCCATGGGTTCTGTAACTGATGTTTGTTAATCAATGGGGAGCGTGTGTTGAATTAAGACTTTTTATGAGGTAAATAAGGAAAGGCTTAAGGATTCGACTTCACCTTAAGCCTTTTCTTGCCCTATTTTAAAAACCCATCGATATATATTTTTCTTCTAAATATTCTTCAAGGCCTTGATGGCCGCCTTCCCTCCCCATGCCGCTTTCTTTCATGCCGCCAAATGGGGCTTGGGCAACGGTGGGAATGGCGTCGTTGTATCCGATGATGCCGAACTCCAGAGCTTCGGATACCCTGACTCCCCTGCTTATATTCTGTGTGTAAAAATATGCGGCCAGCCCATACTCTGTATTGTTGGCAAGCTCGATTACCTCTTCTTCTGTATCAAACGGGATGATTGGTGCGACCGGTCCAAATGTTTCTTGGTATGTGATGAGCATATCATTGTTCACTCCACCCAGAACGGTCGGTTCATAGAATAATCCATCTGCCAATTCCCCTTCAACTCTTTGTCCGCCACAAAGAAGGCTGGCACCTTTTTCCAAGGCATCTTGTACATGTTCCTCTACCTTTTCCAGGCCATCACTGCTTACAAGAGGCCCGACTTCAACGGTTGGATCAATGCTATTTCCGACTTTTAGAGCTTGTACCTTTTCAACAAAAAGTGCAGAGAATTTATCGATGACAGAACGGTGGACATAAATTCGATTGGCGCATACGCACGTTTGTCCGGTGTTCCTGAATTTGCTTGCAACGGCACCAGCTGCTGCGGCTTCCAAATCAGCATCTTCAAAAACGATGAACGGCGCGTGTCCTCCAAGCTCAAGGGAAAGTCTCTTGAGTTGCGGGGCTGACTTGGTAACCAGCAATTTGCCTACTTCAGTAGATCCGGTAAAAGAAATTTTCCTTACTACCGGATTTTCAAAAATTTCATCCGAGATAGGTCCGGCACTCCCTGTTACGATACTGACCACTCCAGCAGGCACTCCCGCCATTTCTACCAAATTCCCAAACGCTAACGCACTAATAGGAGATTGTTTAGCAGGCTTGACAATGACTGTACATCCAGCGGCCATGGCAGGTCCCACTTTCCGCGTCATCATGGCCAACGGGAAATTCCAAGGGGTAATGGAAGCGACTACTCCAATCGGCTGGCGAATCACCGATAGCCTTTTATTTGCTGCAGAAGGAGGGATCGTTTCCCCATAAATCCGGCGGCCTTCTTCAGCAAACCATTCCAGGTAGCTTGCAGCGAAATCCACTTCGCCCCGGGCTTCCGTAAAGGGCTTGCCCATTTCCATACTCATGATTTCTGCTAATTCATCTTTATATTCATGCATAAGGTCATGCAATTTCTTTAGATATTTACTGCGTTCCTGTGCGGTCAGTTTTGACCAGGTTTTAAACGCTTCCTCAGCAGCTGCAATGGCCGCATTCGTTTCTTGGCGTCCTCCATTTGGAATCCTTGCCACCACTTTCCCTGTTGATGGATTTGTTACTGGTAATGTTTCTCCGTTATGTGCTGCAGTCCATTCACCGTTTACATACATTTTCAGTTCAGATAAATTGACTAATCCACTAGTTTTCAGCATGAATACGTCTCCTTTTTTCGTTGAATTTGCAAAGCGCTTCATTATATACACAAAAAGATTAGAGCCCTGAAACTTTAGTTCCCCCGTCAATGTCCGTGTTTATGGAAATCCTTTCATTTTTAAGAACGAATGTATACCCTACTGCAGCAATTAGGCAAATGACTACAGGTATGATCAGGGCTATATTGAAATTATTGAACTTCGCTATTAAGATCCCTGTTGCGACTGGAGCTATCCAGCCAGCGAGGTTCCCCACGAAGTTTTGCAGCCCTGCAAGCTTTCCTTCCGCACCCTTTGGAGCAACATCCGAAACAGTGGCCCAAAGAATGCCCGCAGCCAATCCTTCACCCCCGATTGCTATTGAGATATACGTAAGTGCCATTAGGGCGCTGTCTGTATAGATAGTCGGTATAATGGCTAATGGAAAAAGCATACCGATGGTTAAAACAATCTTTCTTGCTTTGATGGAATTCCAGCCTCTTTTAATCAAGATATCCGACAACACCCCTCCTAGAATATTTCCCAGAAAGGACATAATCCAAGGTAGCATCGTGAAAAATCCGGCTTTTAAAAGAGTCATTTGCCTTTCGACTACAAGATAAGTGGGAAGCCAGGTCATCATTAAATAAGTAAGATAGTTATGGGCAAACAAGCCATATAACATAGGGTAAACACTTCTGAATTTAAAGAATTTAAATGGTGAGATGTTTAGTGTCGGCGCTTTTTCGGTTTGAGTTTGCTCCTCTTTGATATAGGCTACTTCGGCCTCGTTTGCAATCTTACTTTGCTCTGGATGGTTTTTGAAATAGAATAACCAGAATGCCAGCCATACAAAACCGATGGATCCAATTACCACAAAGGATGCTTGCCATCCCCAAGTCTGGATGATCCATGCTAAAATGGGTGTCGTTATGCCAATCCCGATAGCTGTACCAGAATTAAAAATCCCGTTTGCAATGCCCCGTTCGTGTGACGGCAGCCAGTCTGAAATAACGCGCGTATTGGTCGGAAACGCTGGAGCCTCTCCGATTCCCATTAAAACGCGGATACCGATCAGTCCGCCAAGCGAACGTCCCATTCCAGTAAACACCGTACAGAGCGACCACCAAACGATGGCAATCGAATACGTTAAGCGTGCCCCCAATTTATCAACGATTACCCCGACCGGGATCTGCATTAAGGCATACGACCAAAAGAACGCTGACCCCAATATCCCGAATTCGACTGCCGAAAGCGAAAGATCCTTCATCATCGAGGGTCCTGCAATGCCAAGAATTGCCCTATCCATATAATTGATTGTTGTTGCGACGAAAAGGAGTACCACTACAAGCCATCTTCCATTGGTCTTTTTCATACGTCACCTCATTAGAAAATTATATTCAGGTAGAAAAAATGCTGCGGGAAATCCATATGTCCGAAAAAAGTTGAAAAGGGGAAACTGATTCGAAATCCCCTGAAATTCCAGGTGATTATCAAATTGATTGGTTTTTATACATTCACGATGGCCGTTTCTGAACTTTTGGCACTGCTTGCATTGCGATTACCATTATTAAAACCTTCAAAATCCCCCTCATAAGCCTTCTCTATAATCAGTTGGATATCCGATGCCTTCGTCAGCCTTGGATTAACGACCACGTTTCCGCTTCGCATGGAATCTTCCACTAATTTCGGCAAAACGTCCAATGAGACTCCAAGCTCTTTAATATTTAGAGGAATATTCATGCTCCGATTCATTTCGACGATGGTTTCGATTGCTTTCTCGGCTGCTTGCGCATTGGATAAACCGCTTACATCCATTCCTAAAGCTATTGCAATTTCCCTATACTGGTCTTCACATGCCGGCAGATTGAATCTCATGACGAATGGCAATAGTGCCGCATTTGCGATGCCATGCGGGATATTAAAGACTCCTCCAAATGTATGGGAAATGGCGTGTACATTACCCAGTCGGGATTGTGAAAAGGCTGCACCAGCTAACAGGGAGGCTACAAGCATGTTTTCCCTGCTTTCCATGTCCGTTCCAACAAAGTACGATCGCGTTAAATTTTCACCGATCATCTTAATGGCCTGCATCGCGAAAGCCTTGCTGACAGGGTTGGCAGATTTTGAGGTATAAGATTCAATGGCATGAGTAAGAGCATCCATACCAGTTGCTGCAGTGATCTCTTGAGGCAAATTCAATGTAAGGGCAGGATCCAATATAGCTAGCTTTGGAAACAGAAGTGAACTAAGTACTCCTAATTTAAAAGAGGTGTCCTTATTCGTTACCACTGTCGAATTAGTAGCTTCACTGCCAGTTCCAGCCGTAGTCGGGATTGCTATGATCGGGAGCGGATGGTTGGAAATCTTTCCAACTCCTTCATAATCCAGGATATGGCCGGGATTAGTAGCCATTGCCGCGATGCCCTTGGCTGTGTCAATGCTGCTTCCTCCGCCTACAGCCAGAACCGCCTCCAGCTTTTGCTGGTTAAGATACACTGTACCCTGTTGGATTGTTTGAGCCGATGGATTAGGCTCCACCTCATCGTAAATCTCAAAATAAAGGTTTGCCGAAGCAAGGGATTTTTCAATGCCTTGTAAGAGACCGGCTCCTCTAACCCCTTTATCTGTTACGATCAGCACACTCGATACACCTAAATCCTTAATTAGTTCCCCTGTTTTTCCAGATATTCCGTTACCGCACTCCACCCGTGTCGGCATACTATATGTAAAAGGCATAAGTGACATTTTCATCTTCCTCCCCTTTTATATTCTATTAGATAGTGAAACCCTTTCCGCCCCGGTCTGCAGATCCATCATGAATGATGCTTAACCTTCCAGGGACACCATTCCTCCAAGTAATCTATAAAGCTTTTCTAAGTAATTCTTCTAAACTGTGCTGGGTTGGCACTCTTGGGTTATTCCGAATCAGGCGATCGATTTGGAGGGTCTTCTCAGCAATTTCGGGAATATCCTCTTCTTTGATCCCAATCTCCGTCAGCTTTGTAGGCAGTCCAATTTCCCCAAGCAGGGTAAGCACAGCTTTTGAAGCAGCCAAAGCGGCTTCCTTATCGGAGAGGCCATCCGAGTTCACATTGAATGCTTGGGAAATCCTCACCATTTTTTCTGTTTCTACAACTGCATTATATTCCATGACATATGGAAGCAAGAGCCCGGTCACCTCTCCATGCGGTGACTTCACAAGCCCTCCGATTGGGTAAGCCAATGCATGGGCTGCAGCCGTACCTGCATTTGAAAAGGACATTCCAGCAAGCAGGCTGCCCATTAGCATATTGGAACGGGCCTCGAGATTGCTCCCTTGCTGCACAGCAAGCGGCAGGTTTGTTGCAATCAATTCAATAGCTCTATAGGCGAGTGCATCGCTAATGGGGATTGAACCTTGGAATAAAATGTTTCCTTCTGCCTGGATATATGCAGAAGGTTTGGCTGTGTATGCCTCTATCGCATGTGACAGAGCATCAATTCCAGAACAAGCTGTAACATAAGCGGGAAGCCCTAACGTTAATTCTGGATCAAGCAGAGCAACGGTTGGTCTTAGGTAGTTATCCGAGATACCAACTTTCAGGTTATTTTCCACATCGGTCAATACCGCTACTGATGTCACTTCCGAACCGGTTCCAGCCGTCGTCGGAATCGCTACAAGAGGGGCGATTGGTCCGGGAACCTGGTTTTCCCCGCCATAATAATCCAGGGGATGCCCTCCATGGGCGACCAACAAGGCGACGATTTTGGCCATATCAATGCTGCTTCCTCCGCCAAGGCCAATTACTGCATCAATATCCATTTGAGATTCCGCAAACTTAAAACAGTCCATCGCCGAAACTACAGGCGGCTCCGGTACGACCTGGTCATAGATAACTGTTTCGTAATTTGCTTGCTCCAACAACGATGAAATTCTGTCCACGATACCAGCGTTTTTGATCCCTGGGTCAGTAACGAGCAAAATGTTTTTCGCCTTTAGCCTTTGCAGGATTGAATCCAATTGCCCGATCGCCCCGTTTCCAAATACGATTCTTTCGGTAGAATAAAAATCCCATGTGTTTCTCATATCCCTTACCTCCAAAGTCTATAGATTGATGACGACAAGTTTTTCGTCTGTCATCTCTTGCATGGCATAATGCGGTCCTTCTTTGCCAATTCCGCTGTCCTTCACGCCTCCATACGGCATGATGTCGGCACGGTATGTAGAAACATCATTGATGATCACACCGCCAAAATGAAGTTCCTGTGTTGCCCGCATGGCCAAAGTGATATCGGATGTAAATAAACCAACTTGTAAGCCGAACTTCGTATCATTGGCCTGATAGAAAGCCTCCTCGATTCTATCGAAAGGAATGATGCTGATCACCGGTGCGAACACTTCCTGGCAGACTACCTTCATTTCCGGTTTCACATCTATTAATATAGTAGGTTCCAGGATCGATTCCCTCCTTTTCCCTCCATATACCACTTTGGCCCCTAGACGCCCGGCTTCCTGAATCCATTCCTCTGCACGCCTTGCTTCCTTCTCGGAAATCATGGGACCAATGTCCGTGGAAGGATCTGCAGGATTTCCGACCTTCAAGCCCTTTGCCACCTTGACTGCCTTCTCCACAAACACATCGCAGATATCTCTATGAACGTAGATGCGCTGCACAGAGATGCAGGCTTGCCCTGCATTCACATACCCCCGCGTGACACAGAGCTCAACTGCTCTGTCTAAATCAGGGACATCCTTGTGAATGATATTTGGGGAGTTATTCCCTAATTCCAAGGTAACCTTACGAATTCCCGTACTGCTCTTAATATGCCGGCCTACGCCGGGACTCCCTGTAAAAGTGAACATCGCAATTCGTTCATCCTCCAAAAGGTATTGACCTGTTTCCTGCCCAAACCCGTTGACCACATTCAGAAAACCTGCGGGCAATCCAGCTTCGGAAAAGATTTCTGCTATCTTGCATGCAATGAGCGGCGTCAGTTCAGCCGGCTTCAACACGATAGTATTTCCCGCTGCCAAAGCAGGTGCCACCTTGTGGATGGTGAGATTGAACGGGAAGTTAAACGGGGTGATTGCACCGATAACTCCAACAGGAACCCGGATGGTGAAAGCCATCTTATTGTCATTTCCAGACTGCCCCAAAGGGACACCCGTACCGGCAATCCGTTTTGCTTCTTCCGCTGATGCAATCATTGTTTGAATTCCTCTATCGATTTCCCCTCTGGCGTCCTTCAATACTTTACCGACTTCCTGAACCAGAATCATCGCCAACTCTTCTTTTCTTTCTTTCGCGATTTCCGCTGCACGCATTAAAATCTCGTAGCGTTGATCGGAATCTAGCTTTCTCGTATTAAAGGTTTCCAAGGCATTGGTCACCGCTTCAGAAACAATTTCGCGGGATGCCCTGCCAATCTGGGCAATTTCTTCTTTGTTATATTTGTTCTTAACAGCGATTGTATGTTGATCGGATATCCATTGCCCATTTATGAAATGGCCATAAAATGCATTTTTTCTACTAAGCGATGTGCTCATTGAAGATTCCTCCTTTAAAAATAACGATCACTTTTTTCACTTCACAGTTATTTCTGCTAATAGATGGAATAAATTCAATCAGGAAAACGCTCTCTATAAAGCGCTTTCATTTCAAATTCATGATTTTGTCTGCCTATCAATGCTCTTTAGCAAACTGTTTATCTTATAGAATCCCATTTCAAAAATCATATGTAATCGTTTCCGAAAATATATCATATAATATACAATTGTGTAAACATTTAAAATTAAAAAAATTCTGTCTATTATTAAAAAACATTGATATTACAGTGTTTTTAACAAAAAATAATGAATACAGATTAATTTTTTCACAATTATCCGGATAATTTTATATATAATCCTCCCTAAT
>NZ_JBHTYI010000046.1:0-25560 GCF_043656335.1 Peribacillus sp. NPDC056705
TTATGAAGCGGAATCAGTTAATTTGGACTATATTGATGATATTTTCAACGAAAAGGAATGGAATTATCTTAATTTGCAAAATGGTAAAAGAACCATCGAAGCAAAGAAAAGTTTGTACTTTGGAAAAAAAGCAATTATGGAGTTTTTAGATATAGGTTTGGATGAAATAAAGAATGTATCACTGTTGAAAGGAGTCTTTGGACAGCCGATTATTGTTAATAACCTGTTCTTATTAATGAACATGAACATGGGTATATCCATCACTCATACGGATAAAACATTCGGAATACTGATTTTTGATCAAATGCATCCAATGGGAATCGATATTGAAACAAAAACGAAAACTGATTCTGAATTTTTAGAGACCTATTTAACTAAATCCGAGAAAAAGATGATTAAGGATAGTGAAGGACTTTTAAGTAATGAAATTTTCTTTAGTGCAAAAGAAAGTCTATCAAAAATACTAAAAACGGGATTGACCTCTCCACTTGAAATCTATGAGATTTCCAAGGCTGAAATGGATCATGGTAATATCTCGCTTTTCTATAAAAATTTTCCTCAGTACAAATCAGCGGTCGTACTCGTGAATGATGAAATAAGAAGCGTTACCATTCCAATAAACTCTACGAAAATAATCAAGGGGGAATACCAATGGAATTAAAAATGGAAGCAAATGCTGAATTTAAAAACAATAATAAATTAGTACAATATCTTTTTAAAAAAGAGGATAGAGTTCATAAGTTAATAATTTCGTTATTACTACTCAGTTTAATCGCAGGTATCGAAACGACGCTTTTGTTATATTCTGCGGATCAAAAAGGGTTGAATGTATTAAATGGCATGTCCATTTCAGAGATTGGGGCCATGAGTTTTGCCATTAATACAATTGTAATGGGGGCACTAGGATTATTTGTCACTTTCATCATTCAAATATTAATTGTGTGCCTATTATTTTTAGTTTTAAAAGAAAGACCCGTAAATATTAAAGGGATTTGCCAAGCTGTCATAAATGCTGGGATATGCATCGTCATTGGATCTGGTGTTAATGCAATAATCGCATTATTGGTCAAGAGCAAGGAAACGACATTTACTAGCTTATCCTTACTCGTGCATGATAAAAATTCCATCCTTCACACCTTCATGGCCGAGTTTGAATTGTTTTACATTATCAGTTTAATCCTATTCAGTTTTAGTTTGGAAAAGTTGGCGCTCGCCAAGAGAAGGAATGCAATAATCATAACGATTGTAATAGCTTTAATTTCTTTAGTTTTTCATATGTTGACAGTTGCATCAGGCACATATTTAAAATAATGGGGGAAAATGATGAAGATGAATTCTTTAGCGAATCTATTTGAAGAAAGTGTTAGGGAATATGGAGACAATATTGCAGTAAGAAATAAGGATAAGCAATTTACTTATAAAGAAACGAATATTTTGGCAAATAAAATGGCGATGTACATAAAGGACAAAGGGATAAATAAAGGTGATAATGTCGGCATCTATATTGAAAAGTCGGAGCATGTTTTATTTTTAATCATAGCACTCCTTAAATTGGGGGCTACCTATGTACCTATCGATCCTAAAAGTCCTGATGAAAGAGTAAAGCATATAATAAAGAACTCAGAATTGAAGTTATTGATTGGGGATAAAGTCCGGATTAGCGGCATTGATTGCAATTATGTAACCCTCGGTGAAGTGATAGAGAATTCAAATGATTTAACCGGTGAGAATTTCCATATCTTAATTGATCCAAAGGATCCTGCCTATATCATTTTCACATCGGGCTCTACCGGTAAGCCTAAAGGAGTTTGCGTTTCACATGAAAATGTCATGAACTTGTTTTTAGGCTGCGATGGTTTGTTCGAGTTTAATAATAAAGATATATGGACATTTTTCCATTCCTACGCATTTGACTTCTCCGTCTGGGAGATGTGGGGGGCTTGGATATATGGCGGAGAAGTTGTAGTGGTTTCATTTGAGGAAAGCAGAAATCCAATATCCTTTGTTGATTTATTGATAAGTACACAAACAACCGTTTTCAATTGTACACCAAGCGCTTTCTTCGAGGTGTTTGGTGAGCTCATAAAACGACAAAATGAATTAAGTTTAAAATACATCATTTTTGGAGGGGAAGCATTAAACTTCAAGAAATTGACACAGTGGTTTTCTCCCGAAAATGACAGGCTGCCAAAGTTAATAAATATGTACGGAATAACTGAAACCACCGTGCATGTTACATACAAACAAATCACTAAGAGTGATGTGGAAAAAGGAATTACGAATATCGGAAAAGTCTTGCCTCATCTTGGGTTCAAGGTGATGAATCAAAATGGAGAAGAAGTAACTGGAGATGAAGAGGGCGAGTTATACGTTTCAGGAAAGGGTGTTTCGCTAGGCTACTATAAAAATACCATGATGAATATGATGAAATTTACGGATATTGATAATGTTCGCTACTATAAGTCAGGGGATGTAGTGAAAGTTTTGGTTGATGGTGATCTGCAATATATCGCCAGGAATGATGAGCAAGTGCAGTTAAGAGGTTTCAGGATAGAATTAGGGGAAATAGAGAGCTCGTATAATGACTTGAAAAACATCAAGAATGCAGTCGTTACGATGGATAAAGCGTTTAATGATGATATGCACTTATTTTTATACTATGTTGCTGATGAAGAATTAGCTGCTGATTATTTGAGGGAAAGTGTAAAAAGTTCATTGCCCGCGTATATGATACCAAGCTTTTTTATCAAGGTGGACAACATCCCCCTAACGGTAAATGGCAAACTGGATAAATCCTTATTACCCAAATTCGTCATAAAAGACTGTGAAGCTCCATCGAATATCAAGAGTCCAGTGGATGAAACAATTAGTGAAAAAGTAAGAGAATTGGTTGGTAGCATCATAGGCAATGGGGTTATAAAAAATAATCAGTCCCTACTTGAATGCGGAATGAACTCATTATCGATAATGAGATTAATTGTCAATATTAAAAATCAATTTCAAATTGAAATGGCTCCTTCAGTTTTATTGGAGAACGATACGATTATGAAATTATCCCGAGTCATAGAAACTCGTCAAAAAGAAGAGGTAAAGCAAGATTATACACCGATCTATATTAATGCCAGAAATACATACCCTTTAACATATGAACAAGAAAATTTGTGGTTCATTCACCAAACCAATGAAGACAAGTCGTTATATAACATCGTTTTTTCGTATGAAATATCAGGTGAAATGAATGAAGGAAATCTGGAACTATCTTTAGATAAGATAAGCAATAAACATCAAATTTTAAAAAGTGTCATTAGAGAAGAAGCTGGAATGGGCACCTTGGTTTTCGATGAGTCGATTCATCATGACATTACCTATTTCGATGTTTCGGATATTCCTCTAGACATGCAGGAAGAAAAAATAAATCACTTGGTGAAGGAAGAAACGGAACGGCAATTTGATTTAGGAAATGGTCCCCTCTTGTCGATTGCGCTAGTGAAGACAAATGAATGTGAATATCAATTATTATGTAACATCCACCATATTATTTTTGATGGTTGGTCGATTCCATTAATGATCAATGATTGGTTTTCCATTTATGAGGAAATCAAGAATGGTGAACGAAATGATAGAAATAACCAATCAATCCAATATGGAGATTATGCTTTATGGCAAAAAAACTCGCCAAATTATGTAAGTGGTAAGGATAATGAGTTCTGGAGTAATGAAATAACTGCATTACGGCAAAAGTCTTTATTACAATATGATCATCAAAAAAACGGAGAAGGTAAAAGCACTTCCGATATTATCAGCTTTTTGTTACCTAAAGAAATTCAAAACAACCTGGAAAGTCTTCATAAAAAAACGAAATCGACTTTGTTCATGAGTTTACTTACCGCCTATCAAACCTTTTTATCAGTGTACTTTGATGAAGAGGAAGTTGTCGTCGGAAGTCCTTTGGCAAAGAGAAACCATGTGGACACTGAACAATTGATAGGATATTTCGTCAACGCATTGCCCTTTAAATTAAATGTATCCCAGGAAGATTCATTTGAAGAAATTTTGCGGAAAAATATAAAAAATATTGCAGGTGTTTTTGACCATCAAAATTTACCTACTAAGGAAATTTTGAAATATTTATCAGCAGAAAGAACCATGGAAACTACGCCATTATTCGATACAGTATTTGTCCTGCAAAATAACCAAAAAGAAAAGCTGTCATATAAAAATTTCACGTTAAAGCCGAAAAAAATCAATACCTTTAAAGCTAAATTTGATTTAGTTGTTCAGGCAGAAGAAATGGATGGGGATGAATTATTCATTTCGTTTGAATTCAACAAATCATTATTTAATAAAGCGACGATTCAAAGAATGGCTAGTAATTTTCAGTATTGGCTGCAAGAGATTACAACCGAGGGAAGCAAGAAGATAAAGGACATCACCTATTTAGAGCCTGCCCAGTTACGATCGATAATCGAAATGGGTACAGGCAATGTAAATCAAGAAGTGGAAGATCATCGTTTTGAAGATGTAATTGCTAGGTTTGAGAATAAAGTAAGCACAAATTTCAATGATGTTGCCATTGTTCATGGTGATGACCAGGTGACATATAGCGAGTTAAATGCCAGGGCAAATCAGGTGGCACACCGATTATTCCGGAACCATGTAAATGTAGAAGATAGAATCGGGATTTTCATGGATCGATCGATCAATATGGTTACGGCCATTTTAGCCATTATGAAAGTTGGGGCGGCATATGTGCCTTTGGACCCGTCACAACCAGAGTCACGGCTGAAACATATGATTGAGGATTCTCAAATCACATATTGTTTAAGTAATGAAGAAGGACTTTCAAAGTATCCCGGTGATGAAGGGAAACTAATATGTATCGAAGACATACTGAAAGAACGGGAAATTGAATGCGAGGAATTCGTTTCAAGAAAGATATCGGAAAGTGATCTGGCCTATATCATCTATACTTCAGGAACAACAGGTAAACCTAAAGGGGTCATGATTGAACATGGAGGGTTGGCAAACCTCTGTAATTGGCATATCAATTATTATTCTGTCGATGGAAAAGATGCAGCAGTACTAGTATCGAATACATCTTTTGATGCGTCCGTTTGGGAGATATTCCCCTACCTGACAAATGGGAATAAACTCCTGATATTGGATTACTATGATTTATTGGATGTAGAAATCCTTTCGGAGAAGTTAGAAAAGGAGAAAGTCACACTCGCGTTTTTTTCAACGGGACTACTCGAGCAATTATTTATCAACGATATGAAATTTCCAGAATCAATCAGAGCCATTTTGACAGGGGGAGATCGTTTAAAAACGATACCCAATCATTTGAACTTTGATTTATATAATAATTACGGGCCGACTGAGGGCACCGTCGTTTCTACAGCATATAAGGTACTTCCAAGTGATGATACAGTGATTCCGATCGGAAAGCCGATCTTAAATGCAGAAGCATATGTGTTCAACACCAAGATGAAGCCAACTCCTAAGGGTCAAATAGGGGAGCTGTATATCGGCGGGAGAGGCATTGCAAGAGGATATATAAATAATCCGGAGAAAAACATTGAAAGCTTCATCCCAAATCCGTTCAATCCTTCAAGGAAGCTATATAAAACAGGAGATTTAGTTAAGTATACCGAGGATGGAAATTTACTATTTGCAGGCAGAGCGGATGACCAAGTGAAAATCAGGGGATATCGTATCGAACTTGGCGAGATCAGTGCCGTTCTAAATAAATGTACAGGTATAAAGGATTGCTATATAGCGATAAAAGATGAATCTAAGGCAAAGAAATTCATCATTGCTTATTATATCTCCGACAATGACCTGGAAGAAAATTATATCCGGGATTATATGAAGAATCATCTTCCCCAATATATGATTCCTTCTTATTTCATTAAAATGGAGTCATTTCCGCTAACCGTTAACGGCAAAGTCGACATGAAGAGCCTGCCGGATACTAAAACGAACACGGAAGGAACCGACAATAAAAGTGCCATTAATGAAACGGAGCAAAAATTGTTAAAGATATGGAAAGAGGTGCTGAATAATCAGGAAATAACCATCTTTGATAACTTTTTCGAATGTGGAGGAGACTCCATCCTAAGCATTCAAATTTGTTCACTTGCCAAGAAAGAAAATCTTTTCATTACTTCAAAAAACATCTTTGAAAAACAAAGCATCGAAGAGCTGGCAAAGGTTGTGGAATTGACGGGCGATTTAACGATAAATCAGTCCGATGTTTTTGGAAAGGCGCCATTTACACCTATTCAAAGTTGGTTTTTCACTCAACAAATAAATGATTATAATCATTGGAATCAATCTGTAACGTTAAAGGGCTACCCGAAAATGAATGAGAAACGGATGCAAAAGATCATGGCTCATATCGTTAGACATCATGATGTGCTGAGATCAAGGTTCAAAAAAGATGAAGCATTTTCGAAAGTGGAAAAGCATATCGACCCGACTGAAAATTGGACTATGAATTACGTAAATCTATCGAATATGAATAAAGATGGACAGGAACGGGAAATAGCTAGACTCGGGAACGATGCACAGCAGGGCATGAACATTTCAAACGGACCACTGATGAAAATTGAATGCATCAATACTGGCCAAAATGAGCATGTAATCATTTGGATCATTCATCATTTACTTGTTGATGGGGTTTCCTGGAGAATCTTGATCGAAGATTTTGACCGGCTATATATTCAGGATATCAACGATCAAGAACTAAAACTGGATAATAAAACGACATCATATAAGGAATGGTCGAATAATCTAAACCAATACAAAAATAGCATTCCATTAGGCATTAAAGAGTACTGGCAGAATGAACATGATGCAGTAAACGAAAGTGCCCTAGTCAAAGCAGGGAATGTTTACGATGGAAAATCATTTGAATTGAAGCTGAATAAAGAGATTACAAACAAAATCTATAATGAAATGACAAAAGCGTATAAAGCATCCATTGATGAAATATATTTATCCATTTTCGCATCGCTAATCGGGAAGTATTTTAATAAAAAGGATATTCATTTCACTTTGGAAGGACATGGTCGCGAAGAATTATTTGCAGGTGTCGATTTGTCCAGGACAGTAGGATGGTTTACGACCATGTGCCCGGTTTATATAGAAAATAAAGAAACCATTTCGAACACGATTCAAGGTACAAAGAAAAAGTTAAGGACACTGCCTAATAAAGGGATCGAGTATGGGATCCTGACCGAATTATGTGGCGAGACACAAATGAAACAAAATAAGCCGATTATCAGTTTTAATAATTTAGGCAGATTTCATCAAAGTAATGAATTGGCTGCAAAAGAGGTCATCTTTTTTAGTGAACAAGATATTCAACATAATGCCTATACCGAGCATGAAGTCGATATTGAATTGCTTGTAGTGAACGAAGAGCAAACTATAAAAATAAATTATAACAGACATTTCGTAAGAGAAGATTTTGAGAGATATATTCAACGCAATTTGCCGGAATTGCTACGGACATTGGAAGAAGAAACAAAATTGGTAAAACAGATGTACCGTCCGGAGGACTTTCCATTGTTGGATATGCCTGAAGAAGAACTTAACCAACTACTGCGCAAAGAAACAGGAATTGTTGATATTTATGAATTGACTGCTTTGCAAAAAGGGATGTTGTACCATAGCTTGTTTGATAGTGAGAGCAGCCAGTATAAAGTGCAACTCATATTTGCTATTAAAGGTTTCCTGGACGTCGAAAAATTAAAGAATGCCATTGCGACAACGGCAGGGAAACATGACATTTTAAAAACGAAATTATATTCGAGTAAAAAAGGGTTATTCCACCAACTGCTAATGAATTCAATGGATACCGAGATTGAATATGAAGAATTGATGGAACAACAAGAGAAGCTGGAAAAGTTGTTAGCGGATCAATATAAGATGATAGATGTCGAGAACAATAGGTTGAATCGTTTCATGATCGTTAAGCTTACGGACAATGAATACCAATTAATATGGACATTCCATCATATTATTATGGATGGCTGGAGTTATTCGATGGTTATTAATGACATCTTTAATTCTTATCATTCAATAACACCATCATCATCCGGTAGTGCTTCATTTAAAGAGTATGTTGAATATATGAAAGATTATACGAGTAATGAGGAGCTGCGGAAATATTGGGCAGGAAAATTGGAGGGTGTCCGAAATTCCGGATCCGGTATAACGGGAGTATTGGAAGGCGAGGGATACATTGAAGATGGTTACTTGAAAGTACTGGATGAGGAATTGATTAATACCATTCAACGATTCTGTCAGGAATACAAGATTACCATGAATACTTTCTTTCTAACAATATGGCTAGCCACTTTAAAAGAAGTAAAAGGTACGGAAAATGTATGCTGCGGCGTAGTTACATCCGGCAGGAATATCCCAGTCCGGAATATTGAGGCCATGGTGGGTCCATTTATCAATACTGTGCCATTTATAAAGTATATCAGCCAAGAAAAGACTTACATTGAGCTGCTCGATGAAGTTCAAAAAGAGTTTTTGGAACTAAGTGCCTATGAGAATACACCATTATCAGAGATTTATGAGTGGGCTAATTTGGAGAGTCATTTGTTTGAATCATTATATGCTTTTGAAAACTATCCCATGGTACTAGCTAATAATGATGAAATCAATGTGAGTTTGAAAGAAGGACGGGAAACGACCCATTATCCAATCGTCATTATCGTCACCCCTGGTTCAAGTGTTCAAATTAAGTTTAATGAGGCAGCGGTCACTCCAAAGTTAAGGTCATCAGTCCTTTCTATATTTAATCGAATCTTAAGCGAAATGTTAGAAAAAATGAAAGTTAAGTGAGGGGAATATATATGGGAACAACTATTGCTGTGAAGGAACGGTTAATTGAGGAAAAACTTATAGGATTTTGGAAAGAGGTTTTAGAACAAGAAAAGATAGGTACAGATTCCAACTTCTTTGACTTAGGCGGGAATTCCCTTTTAGCCATGCAATTCATTCAAATGGTGAAGAATAACATGGGAGTGAAATTGCCAATCAAAGTGATGTTCGAACAATCAACCATCCAGGAACTATCCGTACTCATTAAACAATTGGATGATATTAACAAGTTAGGTTGAATGGAAAAGAATTGAGGTGTTTTTCTATGAACAGGATAATCAGTGAAACGGAAGATAGGCTATTAAACTTGATTTCAATTGTTATCAAAACTTTTGAAATCTCACTAATGGAGGATATGAATGAATCACTAAGCACAAATGAAAAAAAAGATGAGTTCTTGTCTTCGATAAAACGGGAGTTTGGTATTCAATTAACACCGGAAATCATTTCAAGTCAATGGAATATAGAAAAACTGGCAAGTTTTCTGGACATGCTTATCAGCATGAGGGAAGTCGAGGTAAATAAGCCTTATAAACGTGGGAAAAGTGAAGGGATGCTATCTCATAATCAAGATCGAATGTATCTGTTTGACAGCCTGAATGAAAGGAAAATGCTCTACAATATGCCATTTAGATTCACTTTAAATGGCATAGTGGATATCGATGACCTGCAACAGGCATTGGATTTCATGATTGAACGCCATGAAACATTGCGAACCAATTTCAAGGGTGAAGAACATCAAATCCTTCAATTCTTATCAAAAAAAAGCAGAAACACAATTGCCTATGAGGACTGTCGGGAAGTAGATCCCGAAGTCAGTAATATAATGGTCACCTCCCATCTTACTGAAGAAATGGAAAGATGTTTCGACCTGGAAAATGATCATTTATTTAATATGAAACTATTTCGAATTGACGAAGAAAAGCATTATTTAGTATGCAATTTCCACCATATCATTTTTGATGGAGTATCGTTTGTCACCTTTTTCGAAGAGTTAATGGAGATTTATGAAAGAATTCAAACGGGCAAGGTTGGGGATATTCCTCCTCTGGACATGCAATATTTAGATTATGCTGTCTGGCATAAGGAGTGGGTCAAGGAAAGTACGCCAAGCCAAAGGAGGTTTTGGGAAAGTTATTTAGATCAAGAGGAAGAAGCATTGGAACTTCCATTTGACTTTCAACGTCCAAAATCACCTTCATACTCAGGTGGAAGGCTGGAAATGGCGATAACGGACGAACTCCGTGTATTGATAGACAGGGTTTTAAAGGAGAATGGCACGACTTTATATGCTTTTATGATGACCGCCTATCAAGTGTTTTTAAGTCAATATACCGGAAAGAATCAAATCATTGTCGGGAGTACCGTGGCAAACCGCGGCCAGGTAGAATTTGCCCGGACAGTTGGATGCTTTGTCAATACGCTGCCATTGAAGCTGACCGTGGATGCAACAGAATCATTTCATGAAATATTGAACCGAAATCGTAAAGTGATTTTGGATGTATTGGAACATCAGGCCTTTCCATTTGAAAAAATCGTTGAAATCATTAATCCAGACAGGGATCTAAGCCATTCCCCATTGTTCCAAACAGCATTGGCAATGGAAGACAGCTTTGATGGGAACTTTGGCAATTCATTCTTCACTCTTGAACAAGACAAATTCGAAATTCCTTATTCAAATTATGACCTGACCATAAAAGTAAAAGGTTCCCATAACCTGATCCTAGAGTTTGAGTATTCCGATGAACTTTTTAGACGGGAAACAATTGAAAGACTCATGTTGAGTTTTGAAAAATGGTTATTCCAAATTTGCAGAAATGCAGACAAACCTATACGTCATTTGGAGCATTTAGATGACAATCAAATGAATCAATTGTTATTTGAGTGGCAAGGTGAGGTTTCGGATGCACATCAAAATGAGACGATCACCTCCATATTCGAAAGAATCGTTAAGAAGCATTCAAACAAATTAGCCGTTGCTGATAATGGTAAGTCCATTACCTATTGGGAATTAGATCAACGATCAAATGTGATTGCCAAATTGCTTAGAAATAATATCGAAAATGGTTCCAATAAGGTAGGCCTGCATGTAAACAGATCGATTGATATGGTGATAGGCATGTTGGGAATCATTAAAGCCGGATGTGCATATGTTCCGCTTGATCCCATGCTGCCAGCTGAAAGATTGGAATATATCATCAATGATTCGAAAATGGATATATGCATAACGAATCAAATTGAGGTTCCTGCCTTAAAAAAAATAGCTAAGGTGATCAATCTAGAATCCGTCCATTACGTGGATACCGAGTGCTGTAACGAATCGATTGCGCCATCCGATCTGGCTTACATAATCTATACTTCGGGAACGACAGGAAAACCTAAAGGTGTCATGTTATCCCATAGAGGAGTAGTGAATTTAATAATAAGTCAAAACAAGTACTTACAACTTGATGAGACCTCCAGGGTATTACAATTTGCCACTTTTAATTTTGACGCTTCCATCTATGAGATTTTTGGAAGCTTATTAAATGGTGCAGAGTTGCATATCGGGAATAATAAGGAGGAGATGTTTGATTTATTCGCTTTGGAAAATCAAATCAAAAGTGAAAAGTTAACTCACCTAGTATTGCCGCCTGCCGTTTTGCAAGAACTCAATATTGAGGGATCTGATGTGAAGTTCGTTGGTTCGGCCGGATCTGAATGTCCAATAGCTTTGCTGGATCGCTATCGAAATATAAACTTTTATAATGCCTACGGTCCAACGGAATATTCAGTATGGACCACGATTGAAATGTTTAAAGCGTTCGAAAACAATGAGACTGCTAATAATAAAGTATCGATAGGCAAACCTATCCTGAATACTGATGTCTATTTACTAAGTCCGGAGCAAAGGCTTGTCCCGATAGGTGCCGCAGGGGAAATATATATTGGCGGTGAAGGGTTAGCTGTTGGCTATGTGAATAATGATGATTTAACGAAAGAAAAGTTCATTGATCATCCTTTTAAATCTGGAAAGCGTTTATATCGCAGCGGCGACCTTGCAAAATTCACGAGCGATGGTGAGTTGATTTTTCTGGGGCGTAAAGATAATCAAGTGAAAATAAGAGGTTTCCGGGTGGAAGTTGATGAGATTTCGGTCAATCTCAATGCGTATCCTCAAGTAAGTGACTCATTCATTAAGGTTCAGGATCAGCCAAACTTAAATAAACAAATAATCGCTTATTTCACATCCAAACAACAAGTTGATTATGACCACCTAAAAGCATTTTTAAAAGAGAGAATACCAAGTTACATGATTCCTTCTTTCTTTATGCAAGTGGACAAATTTCCGTTAAATGCAAATGGGAAAATTGATTCAGCGCTTCTACCAGTACCCGTAACTAGAAGCAATACATTGGAAGAACCTGGGACGATCAATGAGAAAGTGCTTCTTCAGATTTTTAAGACAGTACTAGGGCTGGATGACATAAGTATCCGGGATAACTTTTTTGAACTTGGCGGCGATTCCATTCAGAGCATTCAAATATGTTCTCTAGCAAGGCAGGAAAATATAATCATCAGTCCAAAAACCATTTTTGAAAATCAAACGGTAGCAGAGCTGGCAGCGATCGCGAAAACCGAAAATAAGGTCATGATTCAACCAATAGCCACTAGGGGGAATGTGGAACTGACCCCCATCCAAGAATGGTTCTTTGCAGAACATACGACTTCCATCAATCATTGGAACCAGTCCATTGTTTTTAGTAAAGATTCCTGTGCTCAAATGGAGGACATTGAAAAAATTCTATCTCAAATCGTGGACCATCATGATGGATTGTTAACCCTATTTAAAAAACATGAAAATAAATATATCGGGAATATAGACTCAGAACATAAAACATGGGAGTTAGTCTATAAGGATATACATCATTTAGATGAGGAAACGCGAATAAGAATGAGAGATGAATGGGAAAGTAAGGCTCAGCGTTCATTGGACATAAGTAATGGACCGATCATGAAAATGCTTGTTTTAAAAGAACAATCAAACAAGTATCGCTTCTTTTGGGTAATCCATCATTTATTGATTGATGCTGTTTCCTGGAGAATTTTACTTGAAGATTTCAATGCTCTCCATAATCAAGCATTGAACAACCAAACAGGGAAGCTTGCTTATAAAACTTCATCATTCAAAGACTGGTCAAACTTCTTGAAAAAATATAATGAATCGTTGATGGACCCTGATACACTCCGTTATTGGGAACAAAAAACAAAAAGTGAATTAACGGATTTTAAGATAGCGGAAGACTTTATAGCTAAAGAAGAAAGAACAATGGAGAAATCTTTCAGTGAAGAAGAAACTGAATTATTGATCCAGGAATTATCAAGGCAATCAAAAGCGACTGTGGAAGAAGTATTGTTGTCATTAATTGCAAAGAGTTTGAAAAAATCTTTTGAGGTGAAGAACTTCTGGATGGAAGTAGAAGGGCATGGCAGGGAAATGGCGGATGAAACAATGGATGTTACTCGGACTGTTGGCTGGTTTACTGCGATGTATCCGATATTGCTGCATTCAGGAGAGACGTTTGATGACACTTTAAAAAACACGAAGAATGCTATAAGGGAAATTCCAAATAAAGGTTTTGATTATGGCGTTATCAAATATTTACGACCTGGGGTCATTAAGGAGCCGGATATCCACGTTACTTTTAATTATTTAGGAAAATTGGACTCCCAATTTGACTCATCCAATAGCAGGGACTTTGGTGAGTTTGAAAAAAAACCAAAAATCCATTTCCTGGCATTGATCCAGGACGGAAAACTATTCATAAAAATAATCTCAAAATTAGCTGAAGAAAAGATGAACTTAATAATAGAAGCTATTGGTAATGTCGTCATGGAAATCATGGGAACTGAATTTGACCAAGCTTCTTTAATAGAAAGTGATTTTCCAGATGCGATGCTTACTGAGGAAGATTTGTTTCATATATTGAATTCCAATAAATAAGGGGATTAAAGAGTTTAATAGAATGATTGCAGTCGGCAGATATGGATGACACAAGTAAATGGAATCGGGAGGCGCAAAATTGGAGAAATCTATTCAGAATATCTACTCATTAACTCCGCTTCAAGAAGGAATCCTTTATGAACTGGAAATGAACAATACAGCAGAGAACCTTTACATTTCTCAAATGCGAATCAGGATAACGGGCGCTCTTGAAGTACATGCATTATTCCAGGCATGGAGCCAGGTTGTAGAACGTCATGAAGCATTAAGAATGAAGGTCATCTCTAAAAATATCGAAAACAATGTTCAGGTTGTATTCAATGCAATGGATTATCAACCAGTAATAATCGATATGACAGAGTTGAGTAAACATGATCAATCAAATGAAATTCAAAGAGTGATATCCAAATCCCAGGAGATGGATGTGAATAACTCCAATTTGATGAAACTCCAGTTAGTGAAAATTGAAGAAAATCAGTATATCTTGATTTGGACTCATCACCATATAATTTTGGATGGTTGGAGTACCAGCATAGTCATCGATGAACTCTTCGTTATTTACAGCCGGATTGTAGGAAAAGAATCCAAACGGCTTATTGAAAAACCAAAGCAATATGGAGATTTTATCCGGTACATGAATAAAATCGATGCGGAAGATCTAAACTGTTTTTGGAAAGAACTGGCAAAGGATATTGAGCAGCCGACAATCACATTCCCAGCTCTGAAGCATGTGAAGGAAAACCAGCAGGAAAATGATCTATTTTGGGAGCTGGATAAAAAACAGAGTGAGCTTTTAAGGGAATTCGCCGCCAAAAACCATGTAACGATGAATGTATTATTACAGTTAATTTGGTCGATCGTCCTAAAGGAAATGTCCAATCAAAATCGAATAGTCTTTGGAATTGTAAGCTCTGGCAGGTCGAATAACTTATTCAAATCCGAAGAAATTGTTGGGCTGCTCATTAATACGATCCCGATGATAGCTGAAATGAACGATACAGATAGCATTACTGATTTACTGAAACGCTTCCAGGAAACATTAAACAATATGCTGGATTACTCTCAAATTTCTTTAGTGGATATCAAAAGGCATACGAAATTAAAAAAGGAAGATCCCATTTTCGAAACTTTATTTGTTTATGAAAATTATCCGGAAGCGAAAAACGATGGATTTGAAATTAACTGGGAAATTGAAGGCGGGAAAGAGACGCATAGCTTTCCATTATCATTACAAGCCCAAGATAATAAAGATACGATTAAATGCAAATTATATTTTAATCGCTGCTTCCTAGAACGTTCACTAGTAAATGATATCCAATCAGCCTTCATGCAGATTGCCCATCAAATTACAAAAGTACAGCAAATTGACGAAATATATGTCGATGTTGATTTTTCAAAACTAAAAAGTAAGGTGAGTAAGAACCATCAAGCAACAAGTAACAATAAGATTGAATCCACATCCGTTAATCAAGAACTTAAAGAAATATGGCAAGAGTTTTTCTTGGACAGTGAGATTAATGAGGATTCTGATTTCTTTCAATTGGGCGGGCATTCGATAACAGCCATGAAATTGGTGTCCAAAATAAATAAAAGACTTGATGCGAATATGAAATTAGCCGATTTGTTTGAAAATCCTACATTGAAAATGCTAAGTCATAAGATCTTTCCGGAAGTGAATACGCCTCCGAAAGATGAAACGGAAGTAGTTTCATCTTTCGTGGAAAAGACATTTTTGGAAGTCTTATCAACAAGTCAAATCGATAAAAATGCAGATTTTTTTGAAGTGGGCGGACACTCGATTTTAGCCATGAAGTTATTGACGAAATTAAACAAAGAATACAATCAAATTCTAACCTTGAAAAATATTTTTCAAAATTCAACAATCGATTCGTTGACGGCCTTCATCATTAATGAAATGTCAGATCATGACATAGATCACAGTGAAGCACAACAAAAAGATCATGTTTTATCCAGTAATCAAGAGGCTTTGTGGTTCAACGAAAAACTTAATGGTAAGACAACCAATTATAATATCCCTCAGAAATATAAAATTACTGGTGCAGTGGATATTTCAATTCTGGAAAAAACAGTCAACCATGTCGTTAATAGACATGAGATTTTAAGGACCACCGTCCGTGAAAATGCCGGGAAAGGCTATCAGGAAATCAAGGAAGATTTGTACATTAAAATAGATGAAATCGACCTAACTGCATTAAAGCCCGAACAGCAATCGACTCGCATGCTGCAAATCGAAGAAGATGTCCAGTCGGAAATCTTTGAAATTGAAAAAGGTCCTCTCATGACAGTGAAACTGGTTAAATTGAGCGAAAAAGAGTCTGTTTTATTTGTGAATCTCCACCATTTCATTTTTGACGGATGGTCAGTGAGTATATTTTTAGACGAATGGTTATCTTTTTATGACAGTGAAGTGAATGAAAAGGAACTTATCCTTGAAAACGACTTTAAACAATATAAGGATTTTGCCTTTGAGCAGAAAAGCTGGTTAGAACATAACATTAAGAAAGAATCGCTATTTTGGAAAACAAACTTAACTGGGGAATTACCTAAATTGGAGCTTCCTTTAGATACGATACGTACAAAAGAAAACCGCACCGATGGCAGTAGTTTCATGGTGGAACTAACAAGTGCAGAGCTCTATGGTTTAAAGCGGATGTCCCTTGAACAAAACTCTACATTATTCATGACGCTGCTAACGATGTATCAGTCTTTTCTAGCAAAATATACAGGTCAAAACGATATCATCGTTGGCAGTCCTTTGGCGAATAGAATGATAGAAGGAACAGAAAAATCGATAGGTTATTTTGTCAATACACTGCCCTTTAGATTAAAGCTGGGACTTGAGGAAACATTCGAAGAGATTCTTGAAAGAAATACAAACCATATCATCGACATCTATGATCATCAGCAAATGACATTGGAGAAAATTGTTGAAGTTATTAACCCTGAAAGAAATTTAGCGAACACTTCATTATTTCAAACCGTCTTCATTTTACAAAATAATGCCAAAGCTTCATTTGAAAGTGAATACATAAAGATAACGCCTGAAGTAATGAAATCAAAGGCAGCAAAATTCGATTTGAGTTTAGCTGCAGAGGAATATGAGGATAAGCTTTTGTTCGCTTTTGAGTATAATTCAGGGATCTTCAATGAACAAACGATTCAAACACTAGCTGAAAATTTCTTAGATTGGATTAGGAAAATTACCTATCAGCCTGAACGATCGATTGACAAGGTATCTGTCGTGAGTAAGCGGCAGGAAAAAGTATTATTGGAAGAATGGCAGGGAGAAACCATTCGCTTTGAGGGGATCAATGACACAATCCCGGAAGCCTTCCATAAAATTGTTGAGAGGTTTCCTGATAAGATAGCCATTGTTGATGGTCCGAGAACCATTACATATCGCGAATTGAATGATAAGAGCAATCGACTCTCACACTATTTACTAAGCAAAGGGATTTCTAAAGAAGAAAGAATCGGAATTTATATGAATCGATCAATTGATATGGTGACAGGGATGTTGGCAGTAATTAAAGCTGGTGCTGCGTATGTCCCATTGGATCCTCATTATCCTGATGAACGATTAAGCTACATGGTGGAAGATTCGTCCATTTCCTATTGCTTGAGTCACAAAGAACTCGGAAAGAATGGTTTGATTGACCCATCCAAAATAATATATTTTGAAGATATTGAAAAAGAATCGGATTTGTTAATGGAAACGAATCTTCACATTGCGAATCAGAGTGACTTAGCTTATGTCATTTATACCTCGGGAACGACAGGCAGGCCAAAAGGAGTCATGTTGGAACATAGTGGAATCATTAACTTGGTTTATAACCAAAATGAAATGATGTGTTTAGACACATCAGCTAAAGTGCTGCAATTCGCCACGTTTAATTTTGATTCATCCGTCATAGAGATTTTCAGCACACTATTATTCGGTGCCGAGCTGCATATAAGTGTAGATAAAGAAAATCAATTTGACATGAGTAAACTTGTTGAACAAATTAAGCGTGAAGGAATTTCTCATATCATTTTACCCCCTGCTGTGTTGAAAGAACTGCCAATCATTGAATTGAGCACGATTAAAGTATTGGGATCTGCAGGTTCAGAATGTCCAGTTGAGCTCGTTTCAAAGTTTAAACATATAGCGTTTTTCAATGGCTACGGGCCTACGGAATATTCGGTATGTACAAGTTTTAAAATGTTTCCCCCGAATGAGGATGTTACAGATGAATTCGTCGTATCGATCGGGAAGCCTTTGACCAACACGGTTGTACTTGTGTTGGATGAAAATCGGAAACTAGTGCCGGCTGGGTCAGTTGGTGAACTTTACGTGGGAGGAATTGGGTTAGCAAGGGGATATTTGAATAATGAGAGCCTGACAAATGAAAGATTCGTAACCAATCCATTCAACCCTGCCGAAAAAGTATACAGAACTGGGGATTTAGTTAAGCATAACAAAGCTGGGGAATTAGTTTATGTAGGCAGGGCGGACGATCAAGTGAAAATAAGGGGTTACCGTGTTGAACTATCGGAGATTAATGTTTCATTACGAAAAATAGCAGAAATCAAGGATAGTTATGTAACGGTAATGGAAGATGGATTTGAGCATAAAAGGCTAATTGCTTATTATACGGTGAATGATGAGGTCTCGATAGATTCAATCAGAAGAAGATTGAAAGAAACACTGCCTGCTTTCATGATTCCTGCTCATTTTATGCAACTGGATAAATTTCCTTTGACGCCGAATGGAAAAGTCGATCGGAAATCCCTGCCGAAATTGACCGAACAGTTTGATGAGAGGCAGGAAAAAGTGCTGGATGTGCAAGAATTGTCCAAAACTGAAACAGAACTTCTGACAATCTGGAGAAATGTTTTAAACGATCCGACTATAGGACCGGAAGATAACTTTTTCGAATGTGGCGGTGATTCAATCATCAGTATTCAAATATGCTCTGCCGCAAAAGAAAAGGATTTATTTATAACTCCTAAAGATTTATTTGAATGCCAAACGGTCCGTGAGCTAGGGAATGTTGTAAATGAGCTGGAGCAAAAACAAGTGGTTCAAGAAACAGTATCAGGTTATGTCCCGTTGACGCCAATTCAATCATGGTTTTTTAATGAAAACCATGAGAATGTCCATCATTGGAATCAGTCAGTCGTTTTGATGAAGGATAATACGTTGACGTCTGAACACTATAAAAAAATCATCATGAAATTAATTGATCAGCACGATGTTTTAAGGACATTATTTGAAAAACATGGTGATTCATATATCGGCAATATTTCAAATGCTGATACGGTATGCGGTTTTCATGAGTACAATGTTTCAAGTTTTAAAGATGAAAAAAGCTTGAAGGAAATCAATGAGCTAGAAGAAAACGCCCAACAAAGCTTGAATATACACAATGGCCCCTTGATGAAGTTCCTTTTATTCAGGGATCAAAGGGAGGTAAGGGTTTTTTGGGTGATTCATCACCTTGTGGTTGATGGTGTTTCGTGGAGGATACTTCTTGAACATTTCGAAAGATGCTATCAACAAATAAAGAATGAACAAGAACCATCACTGCCTCTAAAAACGACTTCTTATAAACAATGGTCCGAAAAACTAAATGAATACAAGAACACTGACCTACCGGAAGAGGCCGTTCAATATTGGGAAAAGGAAATGAATGTTCCAGTTTCTCCGCTGACGGAAGACTTAGGAGAAACGTGTGATTTTGAAAACATGTATAAAATAGAAGTGGATGAGGCCCAAACACAAAACCTCATCAAAAACACTTTAAGAAAACATAAAACGACGATTGATGAAGTTTTATTATCCGTTATCGCACATGCGCTTTCCAATCGAATGGGAATCGATGAATTTTGGCTCGATTTAGAAGGACATGGAAGAGAGGATATTGAGGATGATATTGATTTATCAAGGACGGTAGGGTGGTTCACCTCGATCTATCCAGTAAGGATTAAAGGAATGGCGACTTTGGGCTCAACCTTAAGAAATACAAAAAACATATTGAGAAATGTGCCAAACAAAGGGTTTGACTTTGGAATCCTAAAGTATAATTCCAATCGTAATCATAACTATCCAGATAGCCTTGTGAGTTACAACTATCTAGGCCAGTTTAATAACACGGGTGATATGGAACAAACCAATAGCAGCAATATCGATTCGAACTATAAATTCCCATATAAACTCAATTTTGTCGCCAGCATCGTAAACAATAGACTCATGCTGAATATTATTGGTGATAGCAATAATGAGAGCTTCCGAATGATATGTAAAGAAGTTGAAGTACACGTAAACAAAATTTTACATGGAAGTGCAGATTTGAATGACTCCATTGTAGAAACGGATTTTGAAGCTGAGAAAATAGTCGATGGAAGCACAATCACCCATTTCATAAATAAGTTTAATAATATTGAAGAGATTTACCCAGTGACATCACTTCAGGAAGGAATGTTATTCCATAGCGAAGTAACCCAAAGTCCTGAATATATTTCACAGCTATCCATTGATTTAGTAGGTGATCTGGACTTGGCTAAATTAGAAGAGGCCTGGAATGAAACCTGTAGAAAATACGATGTTCTAAGATCCGTTTTCAGGCGCAATCAATTGGGGGACCGTTATCAAATCATACTTAATGACATTTATTATGTGTTTAATCATGTGGATCTTACGATGTTTAGTGAAGACGAATCAGGATCCAAGATAGACAACCTTTTAGAGCATAGCAAAAACAGACAAATGGATTTAGAGAATGGTCCGCTCATGAACATCACTTTGGTCCAGCTATCGGATCATCGCTATAAATTCATATGGACACATCATCATGCTTTAATAGACGGCTGGAGCCTGCAAATTGTCATTAATCATTTTTTGGATAGTTACCGAAACACATCCAATACGACAAAAGACAGTGATGAACATAAGAATGCTTATAAACAAGTCATGAATCATGTCAGGAATATTAATAAACAGGAAGAAGCAGCTTTTTGGAATAAAGAATTGAGGGATTTCGAACAAGTAAAAGCACTAGTGAGTAATAAAGCGGATAAGGTAGCTTTTACATCGGATAAAGTTATTGAATATAGCGTACCTGAAGAGCTTACCGAAAGATTAATAGATTTATCCAAGCGACATAGAAAGACCATTAATACCGTTGTTCAAGGAGTTTGGAGCATCGTTCTATCCTACCTAAGTGAAAGCGACTCGGTATGCTATGGGGTGACAAGCTCAGGAAGGAACCTAAGCATTCCGCATATTGAATCAGCTGTAGGCTTATTGATCAATACTCTGCCATTCACTTTGAAAATCGATTGGGATGATGATTTGCAATCCTATCTAACTGCAATTCAAAACAAGCAATTACAAATGAGAGAGTATGAGTTCAGTTCACTTACGGATATAAAGAAATACGCTGAAATTCCATGGGATAGGGAATTATTCCAACATATATTTGTATTTGAAAATTATCCAAGCACAGAACTGGCAGAGGATTCGCAAATCATGATTGAAGATTCAGTTGGAAGTGAATCGACCAATTTTGATCTTACGTTCTCTGCAGCTGTAGTGCAATCCAAGCTGCATTATAAAATCATTTATAAAGAAAGTAAATTCGGTGAGATTGAAATTTTACGTTTTATGGATTCCATGCAGGAAATATTCTTGAAACTAACAGAAGATGAAACACTACTATCTATTGGTAAATTAATAAATCACTTGAAAGTTGGGGCCCGATGATAAGTAAATCGATGACGACGAATAAATTGATGTCAATAACTGAAGCTTTTATTAAAGTTGCGGAAGATAATCAGGCGAAAGCGGCACTTTGTGAAAATGGCAGGCAAATTACTTATAAAGAATTAGATATTCTTTCAGATAATCTTGCTAAAAGGATCATTGATTTGGGGATTCAAGAAGAAACAATGATCGGGATTCCAAGCAAAAGGTCCATTGAACTGATCATCGGTATGCTTGCCATAATAAAGTCAGGCTGTTGCTATGTTCCGATAGACGAAAATTACCCATTAAAAAGATTGGAATATATGCTTGCGGATACGGATATGAGGTTCTTTGTATCGTTCAATGGCCAAGAAGGGAAGCTCCGTGAATTGGATATTGAGCCAATTCCATTTGAGATTAATGAACTAAGCAAGGAAGGGCACATTCCCGTTAGCCGTTCTTCGGAGAATGGTCTCGCATATGTTATCTATACATCAGGAACGACTGGAAAGCCAAAAGGTGTAATGATAGAGCATAAGAGTGTAGTCAATTTAGTATTGAACTCTGAGATACTTGAAATATACGAAAATAATAGAGTGGCTCAATTTTCCAACCCATGCTTTGACGCCGCAACTTTTGAGATATGGGGAGCTTTATTGAATGGCGCAACTTTATTCTTGATGTCGAATGAGTTCACTTCTTTTGATGATTGGAAAGAAGCGATATCCGTTGGAAAGGTGGATGTAGCTTTTTTTACGACAGGTCTTTTTAATGCAATGGTTGATGAGGATCCATTAATTTTTGAAGGATTAAAGAAAATTGTGGTTGGCGGAGATAAAATTTCCGTTTCCCATGTGAAAAGATTGAAGCAAACAATCGGTCATTTTTCCTTGATTAATGGGTATGGACCAACTGAATGCACGACTTTTGCCATTTGCCATGAGGTCGAAGACAAAGATGTAGATGTTATTCCTATTGGAAAGCCATTGAGTAATGTAGAAATCAAGATTCTATCTGAAGAACAAGTAGAGGTAGCGGATGGGGAATCAGGCGAGATCTACATTGGCGGACCAGGGGTCATGAGAGGTTATTTAAATCAGCCGCAATTAACGGAACAAGCTTTGATCATGGATGATTTGAATCAGGCGAAGTGGTACAAAACAGGTGATCATGGCGTCCGGTTACACAATGGTGAAATTCTGTACAAAGGCCGAAAAGATAGTCAAGTGAAAATTCGCGGCTTTAGAATAGAACTGAATGAAATTCAGGAAAAGCTTGATAAATACATGAAGATTGAAAGTTCAGTAGTTGCTGTTAAAAACATCAATGGTGAGAATTATGTTATCGCTTATTACAAGCATAAAGATGAAAAAGCGGTTAACGCTGAAAAGGATATTAAAGACTATCTGAGCAATGAATTGCCGAATTATATGATTCCCCATTTTTTTGTCAGAGTGGATGATTTCCCGCTTAATGCCAACGGTAAAGTGGATAAAGACAAATTATTGGAAATGGATTTCATGCAAAATAAAATTTCCTTAGCCAATCAAGAAACTGGAAAGAAAAAAGAAGTATTGGAGATTTGGAGAAATGTATTGGGAAATCCAAGTTTAGGATTGGACGACAACTTCTTTGAAAATGGAGGCCATTCCATTTTAGCTACAAAACTGGTCTATGTAATGAAGGAAACCGTACTTCCTGAGGCCACTTTACAAGTATTATTGGAAAATAACACAGTCAATAAGTTTGTTGAGGCACTTAAAGTCGATTCAGCTGGCAGCATGGAAGCAGTGATGGAAAAGGACTCCATGCTCGCTCCAACGTTAATGGAGAAAATAAGGGAAATATCCACTAAACCAGTTGAGATTGAAAAAAATATGATGATTACAGGTGGGACAGGGTTTTTAGGGGCACATCTATTAAATAAATTGTTACTGGAATTGGAAGATGTCAAAATCTATTGTTTGGTTAGATTTCCTTCAAGAAATAGATTGAAAGATACCTTAATGAAATATGGTCTTTGGCAGGATGATTTCGTAAGTAGAATCGTTGTGATTGAAGGGGATCTTAGTAAGCATCAATTTGGTTTGGATGATATGACATATGAGAAATTAAGCAATGATGTTTCTCATGTCTATCATGTCGGTGCCGAAACGAATTTCTTCGAGCCATATAGCAAATCAAAGATTTCGAATGTGGATGGTGTAGTGGAGATGATTAAGTTTGCTTCATCATACACCCGGAAAAACATTTATTATGCCTCTACGCTTTCTGTCTTGACCGGCGAAAGGAAATGGGACGAGGAAGACGAATTGGTTTACTCCCCCGATTTAATGATCGGGTACAGCCAGTCCAAATGGGTTGCCGAGAAATTGCTCCTTCAAGCAAGGGGATATGGACTGACCATCGATATTTTCCGATTAGGCAGGATTTCATCTAATTCAAACGGGGTTTGGAACGAGAAAGATATGTTGTACAAGGTTTTTGAATCATTTATTGAACAAAGGATATTGCCATTTAAAGAGGAAATTCATTTTGAATTGATGCCAGTCGACTTTGTAAGTGAGTTCATTTACAAAATATCAAGATTGAATGCGGATCAAAAGCTCGGGATCTATCATATGTTCAATGATCAGAGGGTTTCAAGTGAATTCGTGACCTCCTTCTTCGAAAAAAATGAAATACCTTACTCCAACATGGATTTGGAAGAATGGTTACAATCATTAAAAGAAAAGACCCAATCTAACGAGATTCATTCATTAAGTGCTTTGTCCCAGTTAATTGATGAATCAACAAAATTAAAAGAGTCGGAAATCCTGCAATCCAAAACCAAGAAGGAAATGGAATTGCTATCAATGAAAATGCCGGAAATCGATTCAGGGTATGTTGAAAGCTTCATGAAGTTCATGCTGAAATAATCGATCATGGAGAAGGGGGATGGAAGGGCTGAAGAAGACAATTTTTTGTTTCCCCTATGCAGGGGGAAGTGCATCTTTTTATAGGGAATGGAAATTTGATGATGATGTGATAGAGGTAGTCCCGCTGGAATACCCAGGACATGGCAGTAAATATAGTGAACCATTGTGTGACCATATGGTGGATTTGACGGATATATTAATGAAAGAAATGGAAACGAAGCATCAAATGCATACACTGGGAAGCATATCTTTATTTGGACATAGCATGGGTGCGATCGTAGCCTATGAAATTGCGGCAAAATTAGAAGAGAGACATGCTAAAAAAGTAGAGCATATATTCATTTCAAGTAAATCGTCTCCAAATTATAAAGTAGATCAAATCGATTGCTCTAATGCAAAACGTTTAAAGCAATCGCTTGAAAAAATCGGGGGAACGAACAAGGAACTCCTGGAAACCGAAGATTTCATGAATATATTCCTTCCGATAATCCAGTCGGACTTGAATGTTTTAGCCAACTATCACCATGAAATGAAGCGCAATAAAAAGGTGGGAAATAAAGCCGTTTTGCTTTTGGGCTCGGATGATACCGTGACGAAGGAGAGTATCGAAAGCTGGAATGAATATATTGAACATATTGAAGGATTGCATATATTAAAGGGTGATCATTTCTATATAAAGCAAAACCAGTCCCACGTTTTAAAAATCATTCAAGAGTATTTACTCAATAGTCGATGTGAAGTTCTGATTTAAGGCTGCGGACTGTCTTGAATACAATCGAAATGTTCCGCCAATTAGTTTCGGAAGCCGAAATAATTTAATATAAGTTTGGCATAATCGGCCTGGATAACCATGAAACCCAATCTTCATTTAAAAAAAGGACTGATTTATTCAGTCCTTTGATACTGTAGATAAACTTGATCTGACCCAATAAAGTTAGACATATAGTTTAAGCAGCTTCTAAGACTTGAGTTCGGTATTCTATCGGACTCAGGTCGTTTAATTTTCTCTT
>NZ_JBHTYI010000047.1:0-24659 GCF_043656335.1 Peribacillus sp. NPDC056705
ATATTTAAGTAATTGTTTATAGGAGGATTTAATTGTCTATGGAGGAACATTTGCGTTCATTAACGACTGAATTACGGAACGAAAAGACGATGAATATCGATAGTGTAAATACGATGGAAGTCATTTCTGCAATCAATAAGGAGGATTTTAAAGTGGCAGCAGCGGTCCAGGAGGTATTGCCAGAGATTGAAACGGTAGTTGAATGGGCTTGTGAATCATTAAAAAACGGAGGGAGACTCATATACATCGGAGCGGGAACGAGCGGAAGACTCGGCGTTCTGGATGCCGTGGAATGTCCCCCGACTTTCAGCACACCACCTGATAAGGTGCTGGGAATAATCGCAGGAGGGGAAAAGGCGTTTGTTCAGGCTGTTGAAGGAGCAGAGGATAAAGAAGAGTTTGGGGAATGTGATCTGATTGACGTGGAACTTACAGCAAATGATACGGTTATTGGCATCGCGGCTAGCGGCCGTACCCCTTATGTGAGGGGTGCTTTACGTTATGCGAGAAAAGTTGGGGCTAAAGCGGCGGCATTATCATGCAATAAAAACGCGAGCATCACGGAAGCAGCTGATATAGGGATCGAAGTGGTGGTCGGACCGGAAGTGTTAACAGGATCCACGAGAATGAAAGCGGCAACTGCACATAAAATGGTACTCAATATGATTTCAACTGCAACCATGATCCGGTTGGGAAAAGTCTATGAAAATCTGATGGTCGATGTTAATGTCAGTAATCAAAAACTGAAGGACCGTGCAATAAGCATCATAGAAACTGTAACGAATGCTGACTATGATCAAGCTTTGAATACACTTGAAAAGGCCAGTAATCAAGTTAAACCAGCGATTGTCATGATAAAAACGGCAACTGATTATGAAAAAGCAATGGAGTTACTGGAGAATGCGGATGGAGATGTCAGAAAAGCCATCTCGATCCATGAAGATTAAGGAGGGAAGCAATGGCTACAGGAGGATTATCCATCATACAGACGATGTTGAGCAAGCTGCCGCAATCAGAACAAAAACTAGCAGAATATATACTACAAAATCCTCATGAAGTTGTGAACAGCACTGTACAGGAATTAAGTACCTCTGCCCAAACTAGCGGGGCCGCTGTTATTAGGCTGTGTAAATCGCTTGGAATAAAAGGGTTTCAAGATTTGAAAATAAGGATTGCTGGAGATTTGATGAAAACCGTCGAACAGGGTTATCGGGATATCGAGCCTTCCGAATCACTGTATCGGATTGTGGAGAAAACAACGAGTAATTCGATTCAGTCCATTAGGGATACATCTGAAATAATCGATCACGATAATCTCAAACATGCGATACAGCTGATGCTGAATGCTAAGACCGTCCACTTTTGCGGTGTGGGTGCTTCGAATATAGTTGCTGCTGACGCTCAGCAAAAATTACTTCGCGTCAATAAAGGGGCAACGGCTTTTACGGATATGCATTTAGTTGCAACCCTGATTGCAAATGCTGATGAAAATGACATCGTTTTTGCCGTTTCATTTTCAGGGGAAACACTTGAAGTTATCAATATATTGAAGCTGGCAAAGGAACGTGGGGTCAAGACAATCGGGCTGACTCATTATGGCCAAACAACGGTATCATCCTTGTGCGACGTCACACTGTATACATCCTATTCGAATGAAGCACCATTTCGAAGTGCAGCAACATCCTCACGATTGGCGCAATTATATATGATTGACATTTTGTTTTTGGGGATGGCTTCAGAACAATATGAAGAGACTGTCCAATATATCGATAACACCAGGTCTGCCATTAAATCGATGACAGATCGATATAAATGATTCATACGAGATTTGACAAAGGGAGGGCTTTTGAATGGGTAAGGGGGATAAGTACGCCAACTTAGCAGAAGAGTTATTGGGGAAATTAGGTGGGGCATCTAATGTTGCCGATGCTGCACATTGTATGACCAGACTCAGGGTACTGCCAATCGATCGTTCGAAAGTGAAAATGGAAGATATAAAAAATACGGAAGGCGTTTTTGGCGTCATTGAAGAGGAAACGATCCAAATCGTCCTCGGGCCAGGCGTGGTGAACAAGGTTCATACAGAATTTGAAAAGCTTATGGAGGAATCCTCTGGCGATTTGAACCTAAAAGAAGTAGCCTCGAAGAATAAATCTGAGATTGATAGGAAAAACGCAAAACCGTTTAAACTTTTTTTACGCAGGATTGCAAGTATTTTCATCCCTTTAATTCCCGCCTTAGTGGCATCAGGTTTGATTACCGGCATTACAAAAGCAATCGTTCAAGCGGGCTGGCTTGCAGCAGAATCGCAATTAGCCATCATTTTAACCGTTATCGGATCGGGGCTGTTTGCCTACTTGGGGATTTTGGTTGGGACCAATGCAGCAAAAGAATACGGTGGATCACCTGCACTTGGTGCACTTGCAGGTATCTTGGTCATAAACCCGGCCGTCGGCGACATTTCATTGTTCGGTGAAAATTTGCTCCCCGGTCGCGGCGGGTTAATAGGAGTCCTTTTTGCAGCTATTTTCATAGCCTTGGTGGAAAAACAGGTCAGGAAATTCATTCCTCAATCACTGGATATCATTTTGACGCCAACCATCGCTTTACTCATTACTGGGATTGTCACTTACATTATTTTTATGCCGGTAGGAGGGTTTTTATCGGATGCGATTACGACTGGGTTATTGAATGTTTTGGATTTCGGTGGTGTCGTAGCTGGATTCGTGCTTGGTGCGGCCTTTCTCCCTCTCGTCATTACTGGTTTACATCAAGGTTTAACGCCTGTCCATCTAGAATTGATCAATTCGATTGGTGATGATCCACTGCTTCCCATTTTGGCGATGGGTGGCGCGGGCCAAGTTGGAGCGGCATTTGCCATCTATATGAAAACCAAGAAAGCAAGTTTGAAGCGAGCTATTGGAGGGGGCCTTCCTTCCGGGATGCTAGGTATCGGTGAACCCCTTATATTTGGAGTGACCCTGCCATTGGGGAGGCCTTTCTTAACTGCATGTTTAGGTGCAGGAGTAGGTGGAGCCTTCCAAGCTCAATTCGGAATCGCAACGTCGTCCATCGGTGTGTCCGGACTGCCGCTTACCTTTTTAGTTCATCCAAATCAAATCGGATTGTTCCTCGCTGGCTTGTTCATTTCCTATATAGCAGGTTTTATTTTTACGTATTTGTTTGGATTCAAAGATGAAATGGCGGTTGAATTCAAGTGATCGGAATTTCTTTTTATCTACAAGATCCGCATGCAGAAACACAAATCATCCATGCTGCTAACCTGGGAGTGAAAAGAGCATTCACCTCGCTTCATATTCCTGAAGAAAAGGGTGATCTCGTGAAAAGGATGATCACGCTTTTAAAGCTTTCAGAGGACTATGGAATGGAAATCCATGCAGATGTCTCATTAAACACGCTTGATCATTTGGGGATTAGCAAATTCACGGATTTATGGCCATTAGGTATTAAAGGTATTCGGCTTGATGATGGGTTTGATAAAGAAACGGTCATATCTTTATCTAAGGTGTTTTCACTCTCACTAAATGCAAGTACACTGAATGAAGAAGAACTTTTGGCCATACTTGGGGGCGGTGTGGAAACGGAAAGTCTGATAGCATGGCACAACTTTTATCCGAAGCCTGAAACGGGCCTTGAGGAAGGGTTCTTTCATCAACAAAATCGAATGTTCAAGAAATACGGCATACCGATCTTTGCTTTCATCCCAGGTGCAGGAAGCAAACGCGGCCCTCTTCATGAGGGTCTTCCAACACTCGAAAAACACAGGTTGATGAATCCTTACGCTGCCGGTATTGAGCTGATTCAGCATGTGGAAGGAGTTTACGTTGGAGACCAAGGAACGGAGAATAATCTGCTTGAGAATCTAACCGCCTATAAAAATCTAAATATTCTAACTGTTAGAATGGAATCCCGAATCTTGCAAGGCGGTCAGTATAAATTAAGGCCAGATGTTTCTCAAGATGTTTTCCGGCTGCAGAATACCCGGGTCACAGCAAATGTTGAGCCGAGTAATACAGTTGCACGCAGCCTTGGATCCATAACGATGGACAATGATGCTTACGGAAGGTATCGGGGGGAGGTCCAAATTTGCAAGAGAGACCTAGGGGCAAATCACCGTGTTAATGTGATAGGTCGAGTTATAGAAGAAGATATTCCCTTGCTGTCCTTTCTAAAGCCTGGCCAAACGATAAACCTTATAATTGAGTGACCATTTGATTCGATTATACAGCGGGTAAAGGGATATATTTCATGAAGGCTTGTTAAAAGAGGCGGCTGCTGGGTTTCCATTGCTGCCTTGTTTTCTTTATAGGATCTATATAGTTCATTTCCAATCATTTTTCCCCCTTCATGAAAGTGGATATGGAATTGTTGCTAACCGAACTAAAAAGTATACAAGGGAGGAAACACTAAATGATAAAAAGGATATGTGCCCCTGCTGGAATCGCATTATTCTTTGCTTTATCTATTTTGGGAGGGAATGCAACAGCAAAGGGATCAGAGAATGAAAAATCTGTATCGGATATTCAGGAAATCGTAGAAAACATGACAATCGATGAAAAAGTCGGTCAAATGCTAATGCCGGATTTTCGTAATTGGCAAAAACAAGGAGAAGCGAAGGCGACCGGGTTTATTGAAATGAACTCAGAAGTTGCAAGCATCATCCAAAAATATCATCTGGGCGGTGTGATTTTGTTTGCTGAGAATGTAGTCGATACCGAACAAACGGTTCGGCTAACAGATGGTTTGCAGAAGGCAAGCCCGGGCCTGCCGCTGTTCATAACGATCGATCAGGAAGGAGGAATCGTAACTCGCCTTCAAACTGGAACGAACCTTCCTGGTAATATGGCACTTGGTGCAGCCAGAAATGAGAGCTACGCTTATCAATCTGGAGAAATCATTGGCAAGGAACTGTCGTCACTTGGCATAAATGTCAATTTCGGGCCGTCTGTCGATGTCAATAATAATCCAGGAAATCCTGTTATTGGTGTTCGTTCCTTCAGTTCAGATCCGGAACTGGTATCAAAGCTTGGCATTCAGACGATAAAAGGATTGCAAAATCAGAACATGATAGCGACGACCAAGCATTTCCCCGGCCATGGAGATACAGCAGTCGATAGTCATTATGGTCTTCCCCTTGTTTCTCATGATAAAGAACGTTTGCGTTCCATTGAGTTGGTTCCTTTCCAAAGGGCCATCGATGGTGGAGTTGATATGATGATGACAGCACATGTTCAATTTCCTGCTTTCGATGCCACTAAGTATATCAGTAAAAAAGACGGTCAAGAAATAATGGTTCCTGCAACGTTGTCACAAAAGGTCATCACGGGTCTATTACGTGAGGACATGGGTTTTAACGGTGTTGTGGTTACAGATGCTTTGAATATGAATGCCATTGCGGACAACTTCGGACAGGAAGAAGCTGTGGTCCTTGCCCTGAAATCTGGCGTTGATATTGCACTGATGCCTGCACAGGTTAACTCGCTTCAAATGGAAAAGAATATAACCTCTGTATTCAATGCAGTGAAGGCAGCGGTGGAAAGCGGGGAAATTCCTCTAGGTAAAGTCAATCAATCTGTAACGAGGATACTTGAACTGAAAGTGAAGAGGGGGATATTAAACCCTGATGACACTCCGATCGATAAAAAGATCGAAATCGCGCTTAAAGTGGTCGGGAATGAAGACCATTTGAAAAAAGAAAGGAAAATGGCGGAGGATGCCATCACTCTTTTGAAAAATGAAGACAAAATATTGCCTTTCAAACCTAAGAAAAATGATAAAGTTTTAATTCTTGCTCCTTTTGATGATCAAGTTGAATCCATGTCCAGGAGCATCGGCGAATTAGCTGATAATAAGAAAATCAAGAAAGTCCAAATAACGGGTATGAGTTTTTCAGGAAAGTCATTTTCAGATCAAGTGGCCAGACTCATTGATGAATCGGATTTTGTCATAACTGGTTCCTATATTGTCAAAAACGATCCAGCTGTCAATGATGGAGTGATAGATGATAGTATTCAAGATTCGTCGAAGTGGGCAACAGCCTTCCCTAGGGCGGTCATGAATCATGCTAAGAATAAAGATAAAAAGTTTGTTTTAATGAGTTTAAGGAACCCTTATGATGTTGCAAACTTTGAAGAAGCGAAAGCGGTTCTTGCTGTTTACGGGTTCAAAGGGTATTCGAATGGGCGTTATAGACAGCCAAATATCCCGGCAGGCATCTCGACCATTTTTGGAGAATCAAAGCCTAAAGGCACGTTGCCGGTCGATATACCATCAGTAACCAAGCCCAATCAAAGCCTTTATAAATTTGGATATGGATTAGATATTAAATCTGGAAGACCCATTAAAAAATAGGGAGGGATGCAATTTGAAAAGAATGATAATCCTATTTACCATTTGTCTGTTGACTTTCGGCATCGTTTCCTCAAAAAGCGTAACCGCTGTTAAAGAGAAGAAAAAACAAAAGGTCAGCCCCGGCATTGAAATTCTTTTAAAAGAAGAAAAGGACGTGTTAAGCGGAAAAAAAGTCGGCTTGATTACGAATCCAACTGGCATCGATTCTAAATTAACCAGCATCGTCGATCTACTTAATGATGATCCGGATATTAATTTGACAGCGTTATTTGGTCCTGAACATGGAGTGCGTGGAGATGCGCAAGCTGGTGCAAGCGTTGAATATTATATGGATGAAAAAACGGGGTTGCCCGTTTATAGCTTATATGGCAAAACGAAAAAACCGACACCTGAAATGTTAAAGGATGTCGAAGTGCTTGTTTTTGATATCCAGGATGTCGGAACACGCTATTACACCTATATTTACACGATGGCTTATGCAATGGAAGCAGCCAAAGAAAATGATATCCCTTTTATCGTGCTGGACCGGCCTAACCCACAAGGCGGGGAATCGGTAGATGGGCCTGTACTTGAACCTGAATTCTCATCGTTTGTTGGTTTGTACCCAATACCTCTTAAGCATGGGATGACTGTTGGGGAACTGGCTACCCTGTTCAATAAGGAATTTAAAATAGGTGCAGATCTAAAGGTCATCAAGATGAAAGGCTGGAAGCGGTAAATGGATTATGAAGAAACTGGTCTTCCTTTTGTCTTGCCGTCACCGAATATGCCGACTGTTTCCACTACGTTCGTATATCCGGCTACAGGCTTGATCGAGGGAACGAATGTCTCGGAAGGCAGAGGAACGACTAAACCATTCGAATTGATTGGTGCTCCTTATATAAACAGTGATGAGCTTGCTGGGAAATTAAATGCATTAAGGTTACCTGGCGTAAAATTCAGGGCAGCCTCCTTTACACCTACATTTTCAAAACATGCAGGTAAACTTAGCCATGGAGTGGAAATTTATATAACCGATAGAGAGGAATTCAAGGCTGTCCCTACCGGACTTTATATCATCAAGACCATTCAGGATCTATATCCTGCAGATTTTGAATTCCTTGCAGCCAAAAATTTCAATTTATTGATTGGCAATGGATGGGTAATGTCAAGAATTGAAGACGGTTCATCAGTAAATGAAATCATGAAAGAATATCAAGCAAAGCAGGATGCTTTTAAAAAGGTTCGTAAAAATTACTTGCTCTATAAATAAGAGAAAAAAGAAAAGTCCGGTTGGACTTTTCTTTTTTTGATGCACTTTCGAAGGAGGAGAAAATCGCTAAGACTTTATTCCTGAATAAAGCCAAATTTATAAATGAAATGCAGTTCTAAAATGGAAGGAACCGTTGTCTAATAGAATATAGGGTTTGCCCTAAATCAGTAATTGTCAGGGGGAAAGCGGGATGAAAAAATATCTTCAAAAAATTGGACGTTCCTTGATGCTGCCAGTAGCCGTATTGCCGGCAGCCGCCATTTTAATGGGGATCGGTTATTGGATAGATCCAGCAGGATGGGGAGCGGGAAGTCCGTTAGCGGCTTTCTTAATTAAAGCGGGTTCTTCGATCATTGATAATATGGCTATCTTGTTTGCTGTTGGAGTGGCGTTGGGGATGTCGAAAGGGAAAGATGGAGCCGCCGCTTTGAGCGGTCTGGTAGCCTATCTAGTCGTAACGACATTGCTTTCCACAGACTCGGTAGCCATGCTGCAAGGAATGGATGCAAAAGATGTAAATCCAGCATTTGAGAAAATAGAAAATGCATTTGTCGGAATCCTCTCGGGCCTTATAGCGGCAGCTATGTATAATCGGTTCAGTAAGGTCGAGCTGCCGGATGCACTCGCTTTCTTTAGCGGTAAACGCCTTGTCCCGATCCTTACTGCGGTTGTCATGTTACTCGTCTCACTTATATTATTCTTCGTATGGCCACTCATCTACTCCTGGTTAGTTATATTTGGGGAAGGAATTAGTGAATTAGGTGCAGCTGGAGCAGGACTCTATGGATTTTTCAATCGGCTTTTGATACCAACAGGTTTACATCATGCTTTAAACTCCGTATTCTGGTTCGATGTAATAGGACTTAACGATATCGGTAAATTCTGGGCTGGAACAGGAATAAAAGGAACCACGGGCATGTATCAAGCCGGATTCTTTCCCGTCATGATGTTCGGTTTACCGGCTGCTGCTCTGGCCATGTACCATTCGGCAAAATCACGGAAGAAAAAACAAGTGGCCTCATTAATGCTCGCAGCCGGTTTCGCTTCATTTTTCACAGGCGTTACTGAACCGTTGGAATTTGCTTTCATGTTTGTTGCACCAGCCCTGTTTGTTGTTCATGCCTTATTAACAGGGATATCGTTAGCTATTGCCGCGACTTTCCAATGGACAGCTGGGTTCGGTTTTAGTGCAGGATTCATTGACTTTGTTTTAAGTTCAAGATTGCCATTGGCAAATGAACCTTATATGCTACTTCTTCAAGGACTGGCTTTTGCTGTCATTTACTATTTCTTATTCCGATTCTTGATAAAAAGGTTCAATTTAATGACTCCAGGCAGAGAAGATGATACAGAAGATGAGCTTGATGGTGGAGGAGTGATTGCAGAAGCAGACAGCAGTCAAGGCGGGAATGATGAGAGTAAATTCTTTGGAATGGCATCCGCTATTTATGAAGGTTTAGGCGGAGACGCTAACGTAATATCTGTAGAAAACTGCGTTACCCGATTAAGGGTTGAGGTAGAGAATATGGGAGCTGTCGATCAGAATAAAATCAAATCAACAGGGGTTGCTGGAATCAATATCGTGGGTACCCAAAGCATTCAAGTCATCGTAGGGACACAAGTACAATTCATAGCTGATGAAATTGAAAAGATCCGGAGGCAATAGCTGATACACTAAAAATCTACGATCAGGATTATATTTTCTGATCGTAGAGATTTTTATGATATTGATTTTATTAACTCTGCTCATAAAATAGAATTAAACGAATCAATGTTCTATAATATATAAGGGTATTGAGTGAAGGATTTGCCATGAAGCTTGGAGAATTAGTAATGAAGCTCGTCCGCCAATCATTTGAGTATTTAGGATATCGGCAGTAATGAAGGCTGTATACATACACGTTCAAACTAAAAAAACGATCATATAGTGTTCTAAGTTTTGAACAAGGGTTATCTTTTGCATTTTTCAAACTTTTTGTATGGGGAGGTTCAGGTCTTGTATAAACAAAAAACCAAAGAAACTGACAGTAGTGTCATTGAGTTCATTGAGAACGTCGATAATCCAAAAAAGCGTGAAGATGCATATGAATTGTTGGATGTTTTCACCAAAACGACAGGTTATGAGGCAAAGATGTGGGGACCGAGCATCATTGGGTTCGGTATCTATCATTATAAATATGAATCAGGTCACGAAGGAGAAGCCCCTCTGGTAGGCTTTTCCCCTCGAAAAGCAAAAATCAGTTTATATTTCTCTCCAGGGGATAAAAAAAGGGAAGAATTGTTACAGGCATTTGGAAAACACACTTCCGGAAAAGGGTGTGTGTACATCAATAAAGTGGCAGATATCGATATTAATGTATTGAAAGAATTGATTAATCAGTCTGTCAAGTTTTTGAGAGATAAGTACCCGGACAATGAAATATAAGAGAACGGATGATCAATTTATAATTTTTTAAGAGGAACAAGAAAGCGAGTGGGAACGAAAATGAGAAAAATTAAAGTGGGCATAGTTGGGTACGGATTGTCAGGAGCTACATTTCACGCTCCATTACTAAGTGTTTTAGGGCAGTTTCAAATAACGAAAGTTGTCAGCTCCAAGAAGGAAAAAGTCCAAAAAGATCTGAAAGATGTGGAAGTGGTAAGCAGCTTAGAGGATATTCTTGAGGACGCGTCCATTGATTTGGCAGTTATTACGACACCGAGTGGTTTGCATTATGAAATGGCCAAGCAAAGCTTGTTGGCCGGAAAGCATGTCATCCTTGAAAAGCCGATGGTGGTGGAAGGTTGGGAGGCAGAGGAGCTAATTAAGATTGCCGAGGAAAAGAATCTGCTATTAAGTGTCTATCATAACCGGAGATGGGATAATGACTTTTTGACCGTGAAAAAACTTATGGATGATGGAGTGCTTGGGGAAATCAATACATACCAAGTCCATTATGATCGATACAGGCCTGTGGTCAGGGATAGATGGAGGGAAAAACCAGGCCCGGGATCAGGCATGCTATATGATTTAGGATCACATCTAATCGATCAAGCACTGCATTTGTTTGGATTGCCGCAATTCGTTTGGGCAGATGTTTTTTCCCAAAAAGAAAATGCAGAAACGGATGATTATTTCCATGTGATATTAGGATATGAAAAGCTGAGAGTTATCTTACACTCAGGCTCAATCGTTCCGAATAATGGACCGCGGTATCAGGTGCATGGAAGTAAAGGATCATTTATCAAGTACGGTCTTGATTGCCAAGAGGCGGCCCTGAGTGAGGGGAAAAAACCGCTGGATGACTCTTGGGGTGCAGATGAACCCGAATTCTATGGTAAGTTGGTTACGGTTGAAGGAGAAAATGAGATACATGAAACCATTGAAACCCTGCATGGTTCTTATTTAACGTATTACCAGGCAGTTGCCGATAGTATATTGAGCGGGAAGAAAGCTCCAGTCACTGCCCAAGAAGGGTTATCGGTCATTAAAATCATTGATGCGGCTTTTGAAAGCAGTAAAGGAAAGAAAGCCATCTATATTAAATGAAATTCAATTTCCCCTCATAACATCATGAATTGAGAAAACTGAATGCTAAGCGGCCTTATTTTCAGAAATAAGGCCGCTTTTAATTTTGGTCAAATGCATGATTTCCCTCGTGACTTTGAATGTTACGCAAGAATTAGAGCTGTTTTCGCATGAAATTGAAGCGAATATTCGAGAGATTGAGTGTTTACTCGTAAATTCAAGCCATTTACTCGTGAATTTGGAGCAAATACTCGTGAAATTCATACATTTACTCGTGAATTTGCCGCATTTACTCGTGAATTCAAATATGACACAAGATTTTGAGCGGTTTACGCATAAAATCGAGTGTTTACTCGTAAATTCGAATATTACGCAAAATTTGACCTGATTCTGCATCAAATTGGAGCGAATATTCGAGAGATTGAAGTATTTGAACTGTGGATATTCTGTTTTGGAGGATTTATATTGAAATGAAAACCCCCGAATGGCGGCTGCTATTCGGGGGTTTCGTTAAGGTATATAAAATGAAATGCCTTTTAAGCTCTAGGATAATGCCTTTGTATGAAGAGATCGCTTTTGCCAAGCCATGGTAATCATCAAAGTAATGAATAAGAGGATAAGGCCCAACATGAAAGGATAGGTGATGTGGATATCATACATCATTCCGGCAAGTGTAGGTCCGAGCACATTTCCGATGCTCATATATGCATTATTCATACCCATTGCAAAGCCCTGCTCATTTCCTGCCATCTTGGAAATCAGTGTGTTAAGAACTGGACGTAAGATGGAGGTGGAAAGGAAGATGACCAGTGAAATTAAAAAGAAAATCAGGTAACTTGAAGCAAAAAGGGATAGAAGGAAACCGATGGCTGCAACACTGATAAAGATATTCAGCACATTCACTTCCCCGAAACGCTGTACAATCCGGTCGACGACAAACAGTTGTACAATTACACTGACGATACCTGTGGCTGTAACCATGACGGCGATGTCCTTAGGGCTTGAATTGAATTGATTATCAAGATAAAGACCAATGACAGATTCATATGCCATTAAGCCAAAGCTCATTACAAGAGTAATGATGAGTGGAATGAAATAGGGCATTTTCACGGATAAGGCAATCTTCCGAACCATCGTTTCGTTTTTTGCATCCATGGCTTGAGTAACCTGTGCCGTTTCGCTTTCTTTTAAAACAAAAATCGAAAATACTACAGCTGATAGGGATACCAGCGCAGAAATCAAAAAGGGAAACTTCAGGCCAAAGTCAGCTAAAAAACCTCCAATTCCTGGACCGACTACAATGCCCAGTGACATGGCGGCAGATACTAAACTATTACCTTTAGCGCGTTGATCAAATGTGGTGATATCGGCTACATAAGCAAAAATTGCGGGGATAAGCAAAGCTGCTCCAATCCCGCCAATGATGCGTGAAGCATATAATAACCAAATGGAATTGACTGCATAAAAAATAAACATGGATAATGTCAAACCGACCAATCCATAAATAATCATTTTTCTGCGCCCGAATTGGTCAGTCCATTTTCCGGCAATTGGTGAAAAGATAAGTTGTGCACCTGCGAAAATGGCAATCATTAGGCCAGCGGCGGTTCCTCCTTGATTAATGGAGGCCAGGTATGCTGGTAAAATGGGAATGATGATACCGAAACTTCCGATTGCTATAAACATATTGATCATAAGGATAATGATCTTCTTGCGTTGTTCTGCTGACATGGGCAGCCTCTCTCTCTCTTTAAAAATCAATAACCAATTTAATTCGCATGGTTAATTTTTTGATACGTTAATTATGTTATAGTTTTAGATAGATAGTGTCAATAAGAAAGGATTGTCAAACATGCATTCAAGTGAATTGTATAATTTACATCTAGAAATCAAGGAACTAAGCAGCCTCTCACAGGAATTGGTGGAACCTTTTTTGGTTAAATATGATTTAACTTCTGTACAGTATCGCGCATTGCAATTAATTGTCTTGACTGAATCCATAGCAGTTAAAGATGTTTCGAATCATTTAAAAATCAAACCTGCAGCAGGAACTGCACTAATTGACCGGCTTGAACGAAAGAAGTTGATTGAGAGGGTACACAGTGAGGATGATCGGCGGTTCGTTTTTATCCAATCCACCGAAAGTGGAAGGAGAACCTATCATTCCATAAATAAGTGTTTTGCCAAGATCTTTCGTGAATTTTATGGCGTCCTAAATGAAGAGGAAACGCAAGCGCTCAAACAAATCGTCGGGAAACTGACCGAACATGCATCGTCTTGCATAGAGAATAAAATATAGTCTTCCTGACGTCTATAGTTTCCATTATAATAGAAAGAAGAAGGTTCTTTTCGTAAAGATTATTGTTTTTAAAATGAAACGATTTAAGGTTGATTGGAGCGGAAGTGCGAGACCTGCGGGAGCAGCGGGGAGGTGAGACCCCACAGGCGTTTTCGCCGAGGAGACTCACCGCCCGCCCCGCGGAAAGCGAGCATCTGGAGGGGAAATCAACCACACCTCACTACTTGGTAAATAGCAACAAAGTATGCGAAAACAGCCAAGAAGAAAGACCTAATATTTACTAAAGCAGTGAATACCATTGCTTTTAGGGGATTAATTGTCGGAATAATCAAAAAAATAGTCATTCCCCTGAGTATAACGGTTAGGTTTATTCAATGATTCATGATGTAAGAAACCCATTAGAGAAGTTATGGCTTTTGGAAAATGAATCTGTATCAAAAAAGTTAAGAAACTTTTTCTCAATGACTCATCATGACGAACCAGGCAGAGGTAGTGTACTAGAAGCAGAGTATCCCAAAAGAAGGAGATGGTAAAATGTTTTCGCCATTAACACCAATGGATTGGAAGCGCAGGGCCGTAAAATATTATCCCCATAAAGTGGCAGTCATCGATGAAGAGAAAGAGTTTACATACAAGGAATTCGGGCAGCGGACAGATCAACTTTCCAAAGCACTGTATTCTTCGGGAATTGAAAAAGGCGACCATATTGCAGTAATGTTGCCAAATACGCATTATATGTTGGAATGTTTTTATGGCATTTGTCAAATGGGAGCGGTAATGGTTCCGTTGAATTATAGACTGGCTGCAGAGGATTTGGAATATATCATCAAGCATAGCGATTCAAAAATGTTGATAGTCGATGAGGAATTCACCGCTCCGATCGAAAAGATCATTACTAGACTTTCATTGGAAAAAATCATTATCGTGCCTGTTGACGGACATGAAACCACTTTACCTGGAATAGACTATGAGAATTTCATTTTGCATGCAATTGATGAAGCACTGCCAGAGGTTATAATCGATGAAAATCAACTTTTGACTATAAATTATACGAGTGGAACGACTTCAAAACCAAAAGGGGTAATGTTAACCCATCGCGGGAATTACATGAACGCCGCTAATTTCATTTATCACCTTGGAGTGAATCATGACGATGTATACTTACATACCCTGCCAATGTTTCACGCTAATGGCTGGGGAGGTGTATGGTCTGTAACGGCTACAGGCGGGACTCATGTATGTTTAAGGAAAGTCGATCCCCCTCTTATCCTCAAATTATTCGCCCATCATAATATTACATTATTATGTGGGGCACCGACTGTCGTCAATATGCTAGTGAATGAACCTAAAGCAAAAGAAACAAATATCAAAGTTCGCCCAAGGATGGCAACAGCAGGTGCACCTCCAGCAGCAGCGCTTATACAAAAGGCACAAGAAATCCTTGGTTTGAATATGATTCACGTATATGGGTTAACAGAAACTTCCCCTTTCATCTTATATAACGAGTGGAAGGATGAGTTTGAAGCTAAATCGGCGGACGAAAAAGCAATAATAAAGGCAAGACAAGGGATTGAATTGGTTTTCAATGGGGAAACGATGGTAGTCAATCAAGATGGGAAAGAAGTCGTTTGGGATGGAAAGGAACTGGGGGAAATCATTACCCGTGGCAATGTTGTAATGGAAGGATATTATAAGGATCCGGAAAAAACGGCCGAAGCAATTAGGGATGGCTGGTTTCATACAGGAGATCTGGCAGTGACCTATCCTGATGGATATATTGAAATACAGGACAGGGCTAAGGATTTAATCATTTCCGGGGGAGAAAATATTTCTTCAACAGAGGTGGAAGGGATATTGTATAAACATCCAGATGTTTTGGAGGCGGCGGTCATTGCCATCCCAGACGATAAGTGGGGAGAAACGCCTAAGGCAATCATTGTGTTGCACCAAAATGCAAAAGTGACAGAAAATGAGATCATAACCTTTTGCCGCTCTAAAATGGCTCACTTTAAAGCACCGACAACAGTTGAATTCGTCGAGTCATTACCGAAAACGGCAACAGGTAAGCTACAAAAGTACCGTTTGAGGGAAATCCATTGGAAAGGAACGAAAAAGGTAAATTAAAGGCTTCATTATATGAACGGGACTATATTAAGGTTGTCATAATAAGTAAAAATCAAATAAAGTACGGCAAATAACAAGACCAAGAATGCTTTTAAAATAGCATTCTTGGTCTTTATTATTATGGAAAGCTCCATTTCCTCTGTAACCAGGTAGTTAAATTAACGAGGGCTTCCCAATGAAAGGTTTGACTTAGTGCAAAATATATACAAACTTGGTTTTTTACCATTAGCATTGACTGATAGATGATAAGCGTGATTTACCGGAATAATATGCTGCTATTAAAATATTAGGAATGCCAGCGAGTGCTGATGCCGGTGCAGGATACGGGAAGTACAGATAAATAAGTAAACTAAGGAAAAAGTTTTAAAACAGTGATAATTGTACTTATTTCAATAGTTTTCTTTAAAAGCATTATTTCTGGATAATTAGAGTAGAGGCTTACATCGATCGTTATTTTGTAAAAATTCGTAAAGAATAGAACGGTAAATTTTAAAAAAACTAAACGAAATTACATTATAAGGAAGAAACTATTGAAAAATAAGTGATAATCCATTAAAAATTCTGTAAATTTAATCAAACATTATAACGTTATATTGATTAGTTCGAAAAAATATGATAATCTATTTTTGTAAAGAGAAATGAAATGAATTCTCGCGCAATTCAGTGTAATCGTATACAAAGTACTTGCAATCGATAGGATGTACCGAAAAGGATGAGGGAAATGGCAGATACGTTAGTTCTGAAGAATGTAAAGATGTTAGAGGGAAATGCAGCGGATATCATACTGGAAAATGGAATGATTAAAGAAATTGCATTTCCCGGAACTGCAACAGGGGATAAGATAATAGATTATGATCAAAAAGTTTTTGTTTCCAGCGGATGGATTGATATGCATGTACATGCTTTCCCGGAATTCGATCCTTATGGTGATGAGGTTGATGAGATTGGATATAAAACGGGTGTAACAACGGTCATTGATGCGGGAAGCACGGGGGCAGACAGGATATCTGATCTCGTTAACAGCTGTGAAAATTCCAAAACGAATGTTTTCGCCTTTCTGAATATTTCGCGGATTGGCTTGAAAAGGATTGATGAGTTATCGGATATTTCATGGCTGGACGAAGGAGAGTTAAGGAAGGCAATTTCCAAGTACGGGGATTTCGTTGTTGGACTTAAAGCGAGAATAAGTAAAAGTGTGGTTGGTTCAAATGGTGTCGAGCCATTAAAAATAGCTAGGAAGTTCTCGGCTGAAACTGGTTTACCATTAATGGTCCATATCGGTTCAGGGCCGCCTGATATTAAAGAGGTCCTTGAATTACTTGAGGAAAAGGATATTATTACACATTTCTTAAATGGTAAAGCGAATAATTTATTTGATGAAAGAGAAGAGCCGCTGCCTGAGCTCAGAAAGGCGATTGAACGTGGTGTCCATTTGGATGTAGGTCATGGAACGGCAAGCTTTTCTTTTAAAACTGCAGAAATGGCGAAAAAGCGGGGAATACGCTTCAATACGATCAGTACGGATATATATCGGAAAAACAGAGAGAGTGGGCCAGTTTTTAATATGGCTAATGTGCTTACAAAATTTTTGTATCTGGGTTATCCATTAAACGAAGTAATAGATGCCGTTACGGTCAATGCAGCAGCTTGGTTGCATAAACCCGAGCTTGGCAGGATTTCAGCTGGGGATATTGCGAACTTGACCTTATTCTCGATCAGGAATGAGCCGACCCTTTTAATCGATTCAGAAGGAGAAAAAAGGATGGCAGAAAAAAGGGTTGTCGTAAAAGGAGTGGTTATAAATGGAGAATTCATTGAATGCTAAATATGGTTTGAAAAGAGTCATAAATGCAAGCGGAAGAATGAGCATATTGGGGGTTTCTGCCCCAACTGACACAGTGATGGACGCGATGAAAAAAGGTGGGCAAAATTATGTTGAGATTTCTGATTTAGTCGATAAGTCAGGCCAGCATATAGCGAATTTGCTTCATTCCGAAGCAGCTGTCGTCGTAAACTCAGCCTCAAGTGGAATTGCGCTTTCAGTAGCTGCGATCGTTACGGAAGGAAATAGAAGGAAAAGCGAAAGGCTTCATCAAGATCTCATACAAAAGAATGAAATCATCATGCTGAAAGGCCATAACGTGCAGTATGGTGCACCGGTTGAAACCATGATTTACCTTGGTGGCGGAAAATTGGTTGAAGTTGGGTATGCAAACGAAGGGAAGGCAGAGCATATTGCGGATGCCATAAATGAAAATACTTCTGCCATTTTATACGTGAAATCGCATCATGCCGTTCAGAAAAATATGATATCGGTCGAAGAAGCATGGGAAGTGGCCAAAACGAATAATATCCCTCTGATTGTCGATGCAGCAGCGGAGGAGGATTTGGAAAAATATGTACAACTCTCCGACTTGGCGATTTACAGTGGATCAAAAGCCATTGAAGGACCTACATCCGGTATCGTTGCTGGCAGAAAAAAATATATTGAATGGGTAAAGGTTCAATTGCACTGTATCGGAAGGAGCATGAAGGTTGGAAAGGAAACTACCTTTGGGCTGCTTCAGGCATTGGATGAGTATTTCGTCAAGACGGATAATAGCGAAAATGAAAAAGCTAGTTTACAAGTTCTCACATCACTTGAATCCATTGAGGGCGTAAAGGTAACGATAGTTCAGGATGAAGCCGGCCGTGCCATATATAGAGCACGTATTTCCATTGATCCTTTAATAACGGAAACGACGGCGAAGGAAGTGAACGAGCAGCTCAGAAATGGGGATATTGCCATTTACACACGTGATTATGGGATACGGCAAGGCTTTTTCGATATAGATCCGCGTCCATTGCAAGGTGATGATATACATGTCATTGAAGCACAATTAAGCGCCATATTAGGAGGACAACAAGGATGACAAACATAAACAAACGGTTATTGAATGATCGTGTAGCCTTAAATGTACTTGCAAATAGTGTAGAAAATGCAGTGGAAGTCTTTGAAGCGGCGGAAGGCCATGTATTGGTTGGTGTACTCTCAAAGGATTATCCAACTGTTGAAGCTGGTGTTACAGCAATGAAAGAATACGGGGAAGCCATTGATGAGGCAGTTTCAATAGGATTGGGCGCGGGAGATAATAGACAGGCAGCGGTTGTCGCAGAAATAGCAAAATACTATCCAGGCAGTCATATTAACCAGGTTTTTCCTGCAGTTGGTGCTACGAGGGCCAATTTAGGCGATAAGGACAGCTGGATAAATTCACTTGTTTCTCCAACTGGGAAAGCGGGTTATGTGAATATCTCCACTGGTCCAGTAAGTGCAGGTGCAAGTGAAACGGCCATTGTGCCTATCAAAGCTGCCATTGCGCTGGTTCGCGATATGGGGGGGAATGCTCTGAAATACTTCCCGATGAAAGGCCTGAAGCATGAAGATGAATATCGTGCTGTGGCAAAAGCCTGTGGTGAAGAAGGATTTGCTTTGGAACCAACAGGTGGAATCGATTTAAATAATTTCGAGACTATACTAGAAATCGCATTAGAAGCAAAAGTGCCTAAAGTCATTCCCCATGTATATTCTTCCATCATCGATGAAGAAACTGGAAAAACGAATGGGGAGGATGTACGGAAATTATTGGCCATAACAAAAAAATTGGTTGAAAAATATGCCTAAAAGGATTGTGGCATTCGGGGAAGTAATGATGCGTTTGCAGGTACCAGGGCATGAATTGCTATCACAGGCCAGCACTCTGCAATACTCCTTTTCAGGCACGGGGGTAAACGTTGCTTCTGCGATGGCAAAGCTCGGACATGAGGGGTATATTGTGACAATGTTACCGGATAACCCACTTGGGGATTCCGCGATTTCATCTTTGCAGCGCTTAGGAATTGGAAGGAACTTCATCTCTAGAGGTGGCAAGTACTTGGGGATGTACTTTTTGGAAAATGGTTTTGGCCAGCGGGCGAGCCGTGTCACATATTCCAATCGACTGGAAAGCAGTTTCAATACAGCCTCCTTATCCGATTATGACATGGATATGATTTCGGAAAGTACGGATATCATCCATTTTTGCGGAATCACGCTTGCAATGGCGGAAAATGTACGGGAAAGTATGAAGGTGCTGGCTAGAAAAGTCAAAGAAAAAGGCGGTACAGTCTGTTTCGATTGCAACTACCGTCCCTCTTTATGGGAGGGAGGTTATGCCGGCGCAAAGCCTCATTATGAAGAAATGCTTGCTTTGGCCGATATCGTCATGATGAATGAGAAAGACGCCCTATATATTTTAGGAATGAAGTCTGAAGGCTCCACAAGGGAAGAACAGCTAAACGAGTTGATCCCTAAGGTGGCAAAAAAATTCAATATTCAGTCGATAGCAGGGACACACCGTTCAATCAACAGCGATAATAGCCATACGTTGAGGGGGTATATATACAAGGAAGAAACATTTTACTTTTCCGATATCCTATCATTTTCCGTATATGATAGAATAGGTTCAGGCGATGCTTACACCAGCGGAATCTTACATGGAGAATTACGAGGATATTCCCCTGAAAAGACAGTTCGGTTTGCGGCTGTTTCAGGAATGCTGGCATGTACTGTCGTTGGAGATACTCCTTTGGCAACCGAAAAGGATATACTCTCGGCAATGGAAGGTAAAATGGAAGATATTAAGAGATAAAAGGCAGGAGAATAGGAATGAATGTGAACAGAAAAAATGGACCGATGTATTTACAGATAAAAGAAATATTAAAGGATCGTATTTTACATGGGGTTTATGCCATCGACACAAACATTCCCTCTGAGCCTCTTTTGGAAGAAGAATTTAACGTAAGTAAGGTCACTGTCCGTAATGCAATCAAAGAACTCGTGCAAGAGGGGTATGTTGAAAAGAAAAGCGGCAAAGGCACTAGGGTCATAGCTAATGGTTCGATTGTCAAACTTTCCAAAGGGAAGCGTTTCACAGAACTGTTGGTGGAGGAAGGGCACTCCATTTTAAAAAAGGTGTTAAACATAAGTCATGTTGACCTTTCTTCAGACTCCAAGCTGCATTCTTTATTTGGTGAGCATTGCATAAGTATCGAACGGATATATTTATTGGACAATGAACCTTATATTTACTTTACACATTATGTTTCACTCGATATGAACGAAGAAGATATGAAAGAGCTCCAGATCAATTCATTGTACCGTTTTTTGGAAGATCAAAACGTCAAACTTGAAACATTCAGAGATGAATTTGCCGTTGCCATCGCTCCGGATCACATTTGCGAAACACTTAAACTCGAAAACAATAGTCCTGTATTAAAAAGGATTCGGATTTCCAGTGATGGGGACGGAAATGTTATGGAATACAGTGAAGGGTATTACAACACGGCTAAACAGAACTACATCGTGACATATAATGAGCCGATACAATAATCCAATTATTGTATCGGGCTGAATGTAAGCGATTTCAATGGGATGGGGAGAACATATGGATCTATATTTATTAGGAATCACGCTGATAGCCATCGTAATTGTTATTTTGGGGGTGTCCTGGTGGAAATGGCATGCATTCATTAGTTTGACTGTAGCCAGTTTATTTTTAGCAGTTTTTTCAGGACTGCCGATGGACAAGATTGTAGGAGCATATGAAACGGGTGTCGGAGCGGTCCTTGGTCACCTTATTGGAATATTGGCTTTAGGGACCATCTTAGGAAAGATGATGTCCGACTCTGGAGCCGGTATGCAGGTTGCTGACTTTTTCATTAATAAATTCGGCGTGAAGAACCTGCCGTGGGCCATGCTTTTATCTGGTTTCATCATAGGCATTCCGGTATTTTTCGAGGTCGGTTTAGTAATATTGCTGCCTTTGGTGATTTCCATTCGGAAATCAACCAAAATGAACATCTTGTTAATTGGTATTCCAGTACTTGCTGGTTTATCAATCGTACATGGGCTGGTACCTCCGCATCCTGGAGCCATGACAGCTATTGGAATCTATAATGCAAACATGGGACACGTACTTCTGTACTCATTGGTCATCGCATTCCCGACTGCTGTAATTGCCGGACCGCTATTCGCAAAATGGGTTCAAAAACGGGTTATTCCTGTTGGTGAACCGGAATTGATCCGGGTGGTAACAAAGTCTAGTGGGTTACCAGGGACTGGAGTTTCGTTCTTCATCATCCTTTTGCCTGTATTGTTGATGGTTTTAACTGTCTTGGCGCCATATTTGCCGCTACCGGGATCCATTGAAAAATTCTTATTGTTTATCGGAAGTCCGGTGATTGCCCTATTAATCTCCTGTTTTGCAGCTTACTATTTCTTGGGTTACAGACAGGGAATGGACAAATCGCTAATTAAAAAATTGACGGAAGAATGCTTATTGCCATTAGCCTCCATAATCCTTATTATCGGTGCTGGCGGAGGATTTAAGCAAATTTTAATTGATAGTGGCGTTGGGACTGCAATTGCTTCCATGTCTGAAGTAATTTCTTTATCACCGATCATTCTTGCTTTCCTTGTGGCCGGATTGATTCGGATTGCCACGGGTTCTGCAACCGTCGCTTTGACCACGGCAGCAGGAATCGTTTCACCGGTTGTTGCCAATATGACAGGTGTTAATCTAGAATTACTCGTTATTGCCACGGGCGCAGGCTCACTTATGTTTTCCCATGTTAATGATGCCGGTTTCTGGTTAGTAAAAGAATATATGGGATTAACCGTTAAAGAAACATTCAAAACATGGACAGTCATGGAAACCTTACTTTCCTTCGTGGCATTCGGTTTGGTTTTAATTTTGGATATATTCATTTAATTAAAGAAAATTTCTCAATGTCTGAATAAGTTACATTTACCTCCGTGAACTGTCTTGGGGTGACAGATCACGGAGGCTTTTATTTAGTTAAGAACATGCTGGGGAGGGAGTAAATGACTTAAAGCTAGGTCGATTGAGGAAACCAGAAACAAAACCATTCAGAATAGGAATAAGTATGACTGTGACAGGGTGTAGTTTCATCCAGAAGACGTTTGTTTTGCTCCTCGAAGATATAAGTCCTGACAGAGACTTCTATATTGGAAGATTGAGAGCTTCCCGTTTACATATTCATTCTGAATATAATCGAGTAATTCATTGGCATGATTAGGCTTTTGACGTTTTTCCTGAATATAATGGAGAATTAAAACTTCTATATTCACACACTCACCTTACTTGACAAGTATTTTTTTCCATTAACAATATAACATGGGCATTCAAAAAAATATCATTTTTTGAATATTTTAACTATCGACATATTTATACAAATAAAGGATCGATTCGGAATAGCGGTGGGAAATTTTATCGGGAAATGCAAAAAAAGAGCGATATTGTACTGACTTATTTTTAAGTCGGCACAAGAAAAAACCCTTGATAATTCAAGGGTTGGATTGTTAATTTAGGTGACGAAACTGATTTTACAAGGACTTCATGCTTGTATCTTTTGTACGGGTATAAGTGATAAGCGCAGCTCTGCGGCTTCTCTCTTAATGGAGAATAAATAAGCTGCCAAACCTAAGATGGCTGTAAAAATCAGCATGGCGATCGATGAACTGAAATCCCCGCCAGACAAGTCACGAAGCCATCCCATGATATAGCTCGAAAAGCCGCCCATGATATTCGTGAATCCAATTAGACCAGCGGCCCGTCCTGCCGTTTCAGGTGTTGAGTATTTTACCATGAGCATATTACTTAAATGGAACACACCGCCTTGACATCCCATTGCCAGTCCCATGCATAGTCCGGCCAAAATAGGATTGGGAATGAAGACAGCAACAGTCAAAAAGACGGCCGTCAATGAAAATAGAATTGTGGCCATCAAACTTGGACGTCTGGTTTTGTCTGCCAGAAAACCGCATGCCAAGACAAATCCTAAAGCGAATAGCCAGGAAAGTGAAGTGATGCTCGACATTCCTTCCTTTTCGAATCCTTTTGCTTCAATGAGATATGTAGGAAGCCAAATGCTGATTCCGAAAAATAAGAAGGAGCATACGAGCATGCCGAACCAAACGATCCAGAAACGATAATCTTGGGCGAAACTTTTGTTCTCGGAGGGGGCGGTTTCTTTAATTTCATCATCCGTTAGGCGAATGAAAGCCAATTCCTCCTTACTTATACGGGGGTGCTCTTCTGGTGTATTCCTTGTCATAAAGATGAACATCGGGATATTTATAAATAAGTTGAAAGCTGCAAGCATAAAGAAAGCTGCTTGCCAGTGGAGTAAAGATATTAAGAGCACCAAAACAACGGCTCCCATTGCCGGTCCTAAATAGTTTCCGGTAAGCCAAGATGCCTGGGCCCTCCCCAATTCGCGTTTATTAAACCAGTTTGAAATGAGTTTTCCGGACACCGGAATCATCATCCCTTCACCAAAACCAAGAATGACCCTGCTTATTAAAAATATTTCATATGAATTTGCCAGGCCTGACATAATCATCGTGAGTGTCCAAACGAATAAACCGGCGATGGCTGTTTTTCGGGCACCTAATTTATCAATGATGAAGCCCCAGAAAAGATTCGACACTCCATAGGCAATGGTGAATACAAAAGATAGAAGACCGATCTTTGCATTTTTGTCATCGCCTGTCATACCGAGTGCATGCAAGAATTCAGGATCTGTTTGAATGATGGAAATGCCAACCTTATCAATTTGTCCGAAAAACCAAAAGAAAAAAATTGGAACGGCAATATACAACCATCTTTTCTGACCATTTAGCATAATACCATCTCCTTTTCGCTTTTTAGCATTCCCTAAAAACACTTACCATTGCGAATAAGTGAATTACGGTTTCCCTATAGAAAGGTACTAGTTTTGATTTTTCATTTAAGAGCTTAATCCCGCCTTTCTTATAATTTTGATAGATAAAAAGTCACGGAAATGTTTTGCAAGGAAAACAAAGTTTTACTTTCTTAACGATAAATTAAAATAATTTGATTGTCAATTTAATATTTTGATAATTTTTTATTTTTAGAATAAACAAAAATATGAGCACTTTCACCTAAAAACGAACTCCGTTTCATCCTTTTGAGTAAATGGCCACTATCAAGCAAGGACATAAAAATAGAAGGAAATTTCATTCTCTGTGACAAAAAAAC
>NZ_JBHTYI010000048.1:0-23548 GCF_043656335.1 Peribacillus sp. NPDC056705
GTATGAAGAGAAAATTAAACGACCTGAGTCCGATAGAATACCGAACTCAAGTCTTAGAAGCTGCTTAAACTATATGTCTAACTTTATTGGGTCAGTTCAAGTTTGTCTACAGCTTTAACCAATAGCATGCTACTGACGGTTTTTTTTACTCAGTTTTATAAGAAGACTTTGAATGAAACTCAATAACAATGATCCGATTAAAGCTCCCCAAAATGAATGTATTACAAAGCCACTGACAGCATAGGAAGTGATTTGAAATGTGAAGGCATTGATAATGAAAGAAAACAACCCGAACGTCAGGATGGTGATTGGCAATGTGATAAGCAGGAGAATGGGTCTAACCAGCAAGTTCATGATCGATAATATAAAAACCGCCAGCAAGGCTGTTCCGTAAGATTTAATCGTGATGGAGTCGAGAAGCCAGTCAATAACGAGCAATACCAGCCCGTTGATAAGAAAACGCATTATTATGTTCATGAATAACTCCTCCTGAAGGCACTTTACTACAAGTCATTATACTAAAATTTCATGAATTTCAGTAATATGTTTGCAGAATTGTCACAAAAAAAGAGGAAAGCTATGTATTTCCCCAGAGTCGAAAGGACCTTGTTACTAAAAAGGGGTCCAGTAGATTTCAGAAACCCGCTTCCTTTCCGCCGACTGTCTGCCAAGCCTCATCAAAGCAAGCGCCTGTGGGGTCTCGGCTAGTCAGTTATTTGGCAGGAGTGTCGGTATCATCCGATATAAAAAGTAAACCATGAAGGGGAAGCAAGTCTTGTTTTAAAAACACCGTTCGTCTACATTCTTTTCATTTAAAAAGGTCCAGTAGATTTCAGAAACCTGTCCCTTTCCGCCGAAACAATCACCATTTGTCTGCAAAATGCACCCATTAGGTTCTATTTAGTTGTGGGCAATGATCTTTTCGAATTCACTTAATTCCAATGTGTTTTTCAATTTCGGGTTGGTGTTTAAGGAAAGCAGGGCACTTTCGATGAGAAAGATTCGCGGTTCAGCGTTTTGTAATAATTCCTCTTGGATAAAGTGAATCAATTTTAAGTTTTTGACACGTTCCGCTTCATCATCTTGGCATAGCCTCAAGATCATCTTTTTTAGGCCATTGGCAGAGTGCAGGAGTGCTGTATGAAAATCCTGCTGTGTATGGAAGCACTCAGGCAGCCATTGCTTGATGAGATCGGGTTCCAAAAGCTGTGCTTTTGACGAGCTGACATCTTCGAAAATCGATTTAATCCTATCTACACAATAACGGATAATTTCAGTAGGGTTGAAATCGGGCTCTTTAGCCAAGGCATTAAAATGAATCGTTTGGTGCATCATCCCCGAGTAGAGAATGGCACAGTCCAAAATATAAGGTTTTTTATCAGCACCGAAAATGTCCAGAAACCGTTTGGATAGCCAATGGATATGCTGGAATTTAGCATGTGTTATGAAGTTCTTAAGTTCTGTATCATTTGAAATCATTACTTCTTCATATAAGAAAAAGATTTTATTGTTTTTGTTGGAGTGCATTTGTAATTCGGATTGTTTGATGAATATTTCAATATCTGCAAGGTTTTGCCCAATCAGCAATTCATTCCGCTCTTTTTCGAATTTTTCTTGCGAATTCAGGAAGACTGCCTTAAGCAATTCGCTTTTAGAAGAAAAATAGTTATAAAATGTTCCTTTTGAAATGCCGCTATAATCTAAAATATCCTGAATGGAAGTGGCTTGATAACCCTTTTCAATAAATAATTGGTGTGCATATTTAACTACCAGTTGTTTGCGCTCATTCATATATATCACCCTTACTCTTATTGGACGGTCATTTTAACGTAATAGTATCTTATTTTCTATACGAACACAAACCAGTATGTTTACAATTTCTCCAGCGAAATAAGGGGGAGGGCCTTTTGTTTCAGTCCGATTATGAAGAGTTCTGCTGTAGTTGAGGTTCACAAAAGCAATGAAACATTCAGTTTCTGCCTCCTTCTATCCGATATGTAAATAAAGCTTGATGAAGTGAACAAAGTCACAGGTGATCACTTCGGTTTGTTATAAGATAAATAGAAGGAAATAGGTAAATAGCGCAAAGTATCCATGAATATTCGTGGTCATTCTCGATTACTGCCCCATTGGTAGGAGAAATGATAAAATCACTTGTCATGAAGGAATATTGGGTATAAGGGTCGTATACCATTATTAGGAATTCCGATCTGTCGATAAGTTGTTGTATCAACATTTATATTTTTTTGGTTATCCGTATTATGGTAAAAATTGAAGTCGTTTTATCAACGGAAATATAATGAATTGATTATTATATTAAAATTATTATAAATAAGTATTGATTTTTTTCTGAGAAGCTTTATCATTATATACATAAATATTAATGAAAAGGTGGTTCAATTATGTCGAATAAGAAAAACCTTACTACAAGCTGGGGAGCGCCAGTTGGAGATAATCAAAACTCGATTACTGCCGGAGATCGCGGCCCGGTACTCATTCAAGATGTACACTTATTGGAAAAACTAGCCCACTTCAACCGTGAACGTGTGCCTGAACGTGTAGTTCATGCGAAGGGTGCCGGTGCATTCGGAACTTTCGAAGTAACGAACGACCTTTCTCAGTACACGAAAGCTAAACTTTTCAATGGTGTGGGCAAAAAGACAGATCTTTTTATCCGTTTCTCCACAGTTGCAGGTGAATTGGGTTCTGCTGATACAGTCCGTGACCCGCGTGGATTTGCTGTTAAATTCTACACGGAAGAAGGAAACTACGATATCGTCGGTAATAATACGCCTGTATTCTTTATTCGCGATGCGATTAAATTCCCTGATTTCATTCATACACAAAAAAGAGATCCAAGAACACATTTGAAAAACCCTACGGCTGTTTGGGATTTCTGGTCACATTCACCAGAATCTTTGCACCAAGTGACGATCCTGATGTCCGACCGGGGCATTCCTGCTACACTTCGTCATACACATGGTTTCGGAAGCCACACATTTAAATGGGTGAATGCTGAAGGACAAGGCGTATGGGTGAAATACCACTTCAAAACAGAACAGGGCATCAAAAACCTTGATGTGGATCTAGCTGCAAAACTAGCAGGTGAAAACCCTGATTACCATACGGAAGATCTTTTCAATGCGATTGAAAAAGGGGACTTCCCTGCATGGAAATTATATGTTCAGATCATGCCTCTGGAAGATGCGGATACGTACCGTTTCGATCCATTCGATGTGACGAAGGTATGGTCTCAAAAAGATTATCCGCTGATCGAGCTTGGCCGTATGGTATTGAACAGAAATCCTGAAAACTACTTTGCTGAAGTAGAGCAGGCCACGTTCTCACCAGGAACATTCGTACCGGGAATTGAAGCTTCACCAGACAAGATGCTTCAAGGACGTCTATTCGCATATGGAGATGCACACCGTTACCGTGTGGGCTCGAATCACAACCAGCTTCCGGTTAACCGTCCGAAAGTGGAAGCGAATAACTATCAGCGTGATGGCTTCATGCGTGCTGATGACAATGGCAAGGGATCTGTTTATTATGAGCCGAATAGTTTTGGTGGCCCTGCCGAATCAACGGGAAATAAAGTGACTCCTTTCGAGGTGACAGGGCAAGCTGCACAAGTCGGTCATAATAGCGATGATCACTACACTCAAGCAGGCGACTTATACCGTCTATTAAGTGCCGAAGAGAAAACTCGCCTTGTTGACACGATCGTGGGCGCAATGAAACCTGTCGAATTGGAGGAAATCAAGCTTCGTCAAATCGGTCATTTTTACAAAGCCGATCCAGAATACGGAACGCGCATAGCCGAAGGTTTAGGTTTGCCCGTACCGCAAGAAGCGTAAAATATGGGACTCTCAATCTATTAAATGAAAACAGGCATCCATTCATGTATGGGTGCCTGTTTTGTTTGTTTATGGAAGGCTCCGTTATATAAATGGCACCCGACAAGTTCGGTAAGAATATATAGTTATAAATGTTTGTAAGGAAGTCAGGCTGTCAGATTAATTGGGGGCCAGTTACTTAAATTATAAAGGGTGGAATTTATGACTAGTAAAAAGTATCGGGTGTTAGTAGGCAGTCCAATTTACCAGAAACCAGATATTTTACAAAAGTTCCTGATCTCACTTAAAAGGGAGGATGTGGAGGGACTGGAAAGATCACCATACGTTATCAGTCGTACATCCGACAGATGAGAACACCTGGTGTTCATAAAGTTGGGGGCTTGGGTGCCTGTACACTCATAAGCCAAAAAGCATTGAAAGTAGGTTTTCACCCCAAAATGATCGAGAATCTATCATTTTGGGGTGAAGACCGGCATTTTGCGGCTAGGGTTTTCCCTGTATGTTGATACCCACTTGCCCGCTTATCATATATACAGGGATTCGGACTTGGAGGGTGCGATGGAATTCCTTGATCGGACGGATAAGCGGGGAGCTTCACCTTCAGGGGCATCCCGTCCCAAATTAACGCTGAGCATGGTCATCAAAAATGAAAGTGACCGTTATCTAAGGAAGGTTTTAGAGGAAATTCGTGATTATATTGATGAAGCGGTGATTATTGATGATGGCAGCACAGACGATTCCGCAGAGGTTTGTTCAGAGGTATTGAAGGGGATACCGGTGCGTAACATCAGGAATGATGTCTCCAAGTTCTCCAATGAAATAGAACTTCGTAAACAACAATGGTCGGAGACGGTGAAGTCAAATCCCGAGTGGATTTTAAATCTTGACGCTGATGAAATGTTTGAAAAAAGATTCAAAGAGGTAGTCAGGCAGCTGATAAGTGATCAAGAAGTGGATGTATATTGCTTCCGGTTATATGATTTTTGGAATGAAACCCATTACAGGGAGGATGAATACTGGTGCGCTCACCGGTATTACCGGCCTTTCCTGGTCAGGTATCGGGAGGGGTTTGAATGCAAATGGAACGATAGGCCGCAGCATTGTGGGAGATTTGCAGAAAATGTCTTTGAGTTGCCTCACAAGTTATCCGACATTCGCTTAAAGCATCTGGGCTGGGTCAAAGAAGAAGATCGGATGGCGAAATTCAAAAGATATCAGGAATTGGACCCTGAGGGGACGTATGGAAGTACTGAGCAATTATTTAAGCATTCTGGATGATGCACCCAATTTGGTTCGTTTTGAGGAGTGATTTTTCTATTGGTGAGGGTGCGTCGCGTTGGCAATAATTAAATCGAATCAGCATACATTTGGTTAAGAGGAGGTGCAGTATGGACGTTTTTGTGCGGCAAAATGATTCCTTGTGGTATTATAGCCAATTATTCAAGGTGAATTACCAACTTATCATTGATTCCAATAGTGGGATTGATCCACTTGCACTTATGATTGGCCAACAAATCAAAATTCCCGGCTTTACGACGACCAGTTATAATATTAAACAAGGTGATTCGTTATGGGCAATTGCCAGGTCACGTCATCTTACATTGGATGCCCTATTGTTGGTTAATCCCAATCTCAACCCGAATGCCCTGCAAGTTGGTCAGACAATTTCTGTGCCATTAAGAATTACGTGGAGGCTGATTCAAGGAAACAGGGAATATGATTATGAGACGATGATGACCGATGTAAGACGTTTGAAAACTATCTATCCATTTATTAAAACCTCCCCGATCGGTGACTCTGTGCTTAAAAGGGATATCCCTGAAGTACAGATTGGAAATGGTAACAAACGAGTTCACTATAATGGTTCCTTTCATGCGAATGAGTGGATAACGACGCCTGTGATCATGACCTTTTTAAATGATTATTTACTCGCAATCACGAATCAGGCTGACATCCGCGGTCTATCCGTGTTTCCCTTTTATCAACAGACGATGCTGTCGATCGTCCCAATGGTGAATCCGGACGGGGTGGAGTTGGTTCTTAAAGGCCCGCCTGCAGATGAGTCATTGAGACGACGACTCGTGGAATGGAATAATGGAAGCGAAGACTTCTCTGGCTGGAAAGCAAATATTAACGGGGTGGATCTGAATGATCAATTTCCCGCCAAATGGGAACTGGAAAAAGAACGCAATAATGTAACGGAGCCAGGTCCGGCAAATTATTCCGGGGAAGGGCCGCTTACACAGCCAGAAGCCATTGCAATGTCAGATTTGACAAGAAAACGTGATTTTGGCAAAGTCCTTGCATTCCATACCCAAGGAGAGGTCATTTATTGGGGGTTTGAAGGTTTGGAGCCGCCTGAGTCGGAAACGATAGTCAATGAGTTTGCGAGGGTCAGTGGATATGAGCCTGTCAAATCCGCCAATAGTTACGCAGGGTATAAGGATTGGTTCATTCAGGATTGGCGCAGGCCGGGGTTTACCGTGGAGCTGGGCAAGGGAACGAATCCCCTCCCTATATCACAGTTCGATGAGATTTATCAGAAGTCGCTTGGGATTTTCTTGGCAGGGTTATATATGTGAATTTTGACCAAATGAAAAAGCTCAACTCCGTTACCATGGGGAAGAGCTTTTTAGTCTTATAAACTATTAGACTTGCAACGATGAGGGCTGCTGCAAAAAATAAGTAAAGTCATGCTTTACTTATCGATTGCATGATTGACACGCTTTTAGCCTGAAATTAACGGACATTCTCCATGTCCCAGTAATATTGCAGCCCTTACAAAAGGAATTCTAATCGTTTTACGGTAAGAAGTTTAACATCCTTAACGCTTGTATTGGCCCCACCTACGCCAGATACTGTGACGGCCACGCATGCCATCCAACCTAATTTCATTATAATAGAAAGCGCTTACATTTTCAAAAATAATCGTAATGCAAATTTCGACATTCGCATAAGTGTCCCTTATCAGTAAGAGGAGAACGGGTGGATTACTGATAAGGGCACTATAGGATTCAAGTTAATCTGCAATGAACTCCTGCAGCTTTTTTGTCAGTCCGCCACTGCCAAATTTAATGAACTTTGTCTTTCCAGCTTCTTGTGCCGGGGAAGCGGCAAACTCCAAAAAGGCTAAAAGGTTAATCCTTCGGTAAAGTATATGGTCAATGCCATATTGATAGAACCAATTATCGATTGCATTGTAAACTCCTCTATTCAGGGCATATTGCTGCCGGCACCATTCGAAGAATAATCTGTCAGGCAGATTGATGTACTTCATGTCCTCAAGGCGGCCACTTTTCTCCTCATTCAAAATTGGGAAAATGGGCCTTACCAATTTCTTTTGCATAGTGTATTTCCTCCCTTATTGATAAAAACGAAAAGGCTCCCTACTCATGTTGAATAGGGAGCCTCCAGTAAACTGGTCAGCTTATATATTTTCATTTAGCATAAAACTTATTATTCATATTTGTCAAGTGTGGATTTAAAAAGCTTAAATGAAATACGTCTGTTTAATATTTTAGGTGCAATTTAAATGGAAATACGAATAAATATTTATGTTTATTCATTTATAGTTCGTATATAATGATTTTGAGGATACGGAGGAGGAGAGACTGAATGTATAAATCGAAAAAGATTTTATTATTGGGCTCGGGTGAATTGGGGAAAGAGGTCATAATTGAAGCACAGAGACTGGGTGTGGAAACCGTTGCTGTAGACCGCTATGAACATGCCCCTGCCATGCAAGTCGCTCATCGCAGTTATGTGATCGATATGCTGGATGCGGAACAACTAAGGGGTATTGTGGAAAAAGAACAACCCGATTTGATTGTACCGGAAATCGAAGCCATCGCTACATCTGAACTAATCAAATTGGAAGAGGAAGGCTTTCATGTCATTCCGACGGCAAGATCGGCTAAATTGACAATGGATCGTGAAGGAATCAGGAGGTTGGCTTCTGAAACCCTGGAGATTCCGACCGCAGCCTACAAATTCGCCGATACATATGAAGAATTTGTCCAAGCTGCCAAGGAAGTTGGGTTTCCCAATGTCGTAAAACCGCTGATGAGTTCCTCAGGTAAAGGTCAAAGTGTGTGCTGCACGGAAGGTGACCTGGAGGATTGCTGGAGAATTGCGATGGAAGGCGGACGGGTTCAAAATGGACGGGTAATCATTGAAGAATTTATCCGTTTTGATTCGGAAATCACGCTGCTTACTGTCCGGGCCATAAATGGTACCATGTTTTGTGCCCCAATCGGTCACATTCAGCAGGGCGGGGATTATATTGAATCCTGGCAGCCGCATAATATGACAGAGGCTCAAATTATGGAAGCGAAAAGAATTGCCCATGCCATTACGGATGAGCTTGGAGGGTATGGATTATTCGGGGTTGAGCTTTTCCTTTCAGGGGATAAAGTCTATTTCAGTGAAGTTTCCCCACGACCTCATGATACGGGGCTAGTGACTTTAGTGACTCAGAATTTATCGGAGTTTGCCTTGCATATTCGGGCGATTCTAGGATTTCCCATCCCGGAAATCACGCTGATAAGCCCAGGTGCCAGCCGTCCATTAAAAGCGCGGGATGAGTTATCGGAATATTCTATAGTCGGTGTTGAACAGGCTTTGGCTTTACCTAATACACAAGTGCGTCTTTTCGGAAAACCTGTTACAAAGGCAGGTAGAAGGGTCGCAGTCGCCCTGTCGACTGCCGATTCAATCGAGTTGGCGAGAGTGAATGCGGCCCGCGCTTTGGAATGTTTAGTTGTAGAGAAGTAGGATAGATTTTGTCTATAGTCTGACTCTAAAGCATCCTGATAGGGTGCTTTATTTTCTTTTCTCCATTGATTTTCAGCACTTTCAAATTCCTTACAAATCATCCTGATTTGAAGACATTGAATGAAAAGATCACTTACCCCCGCTCGTGTTAACTAAATCTTTTCACTTCTCCAACTCCTGTAAAAGGGCCCCACTACTGCAGATTTCCTGAACAACCAACAACCCGCATAAAATTGGCCTGTCCCTTTACCTTGCCTTAACAATTATCCTGCTGCATTTTTACATAGCCTTGACATTGAGTTCATCTTCATCACCTATAGTTTAATTAAATGGAAAACAATTAAAGGGGGGCTATTCATTTGAATCGCACATGGAGTAAAAAGGTATTGCCCATCACACTGGCTTCAGCATTGGCATTTGGAGGTTTATCATGGTCCGCTGCGGATCGTGTTTCGGCAAAGGATAAGACAAAAAAAGACCCGGAAATCAAGAACGTGATATTCATGATCGGTGACGGCATGGGTGTGTCCTATACCTCCGCTTACCGGTATTTAAAAGATAACCCTGGTACGAAGGTGGCAGAACGGACAGAGTTTGATAAATACCTGGTTGGCCAGCAGATGACTTACCCAGAAGACTCTGCACAAAATATAACGGATTCAGCTTCTGCCGCAACTGCAATGTCTGCCGGAGTGAAGACTTATAACGCTGCGATTGCAGTGGATAACGATAAATCTGAAGTCAAAACCGTATTGGAAGCAGCAAAGGAAAAAGGAAAAGCGACGGGATTGGTTGCCACTTCAGAAATCACTCATGCTACACCTGCATCTTTTGGCGCCCATGATGAAAATCGGAAAAACATGAATTCAATCGCAGACGATTATTATAATGACTTAATCAAGGGCAAACATAAAATTGACGTCCTATTGGGCGGTGGGAAGTCCAATTTTGTTCGGCCTGATGTCAATTTGGCGAAAGCCTTCGAAAAAGACGGTTACAGTTATGTGACTGATAAAAATCAAATGCTTAAGGATAAAAATGAACAGGTCCTTGGTTTATTCGCTTCTGAAGGACTGCCGAAAATGATTGACCGCCCTAGTGAAACGCCTTCTTTGTCAGACATGACAAGCTCGGCGATCCAGCGCTTGAATAAAGACAAAGATGGATTCTTCCTCATGGTCGAGGGAAGCCAGATCGATTGGGCCGGACATGATAATGATATCGTAGGTGCAATGAGTGAAATGGAAGACTTTGAAAAAGCATATAAAGCGGCCATCGAATTTGCGAAGAAAGACAAACATACCCTAGTGGTGGCTACTGCGGATCACTCTACAGGAGGATTCTCGATCGGGGCAAAAGGAATATATAACTGGTATGGTGAACCGATCAAGGCAGCCAAACGCACCCCTGACTTCATGGCGGATGCCATCGTCAAAGGAGCCGATGTCGAAAAGACGTTAAAGCAATATATTAATCAAAATGAGGTGAAGCTAACTGACGCTGAAATCAAAACGGTAACAGAAGCTGCCAAATCAAAAAATGTGACGAACGTCGATAATGCCATCGAAGCCATATTCGACAATCGGACCAATACTGCATGGACTACCGGGGGACATACAGGTGAAGATGTTCCGGTCTACGCATATGGACCATATAAAGAACGTTTTGCAGGGCAGGTCGATAACACGGATCAAGCCAAAATCATCTTTGATCTATTAAAGAAGTAAAAACGCTTCAGGGAGGGATTCAATGAACAGACTGATGATTGGTGCCCTGTTATTAACCGCATTTGGTGCTCTTAATACACAACCAGCTTACAAAGAAGAAACGACAGCTAAAGAAAAAACAGAGGAAATTGCACGACCACTGGTAAAAGAGGATGTCTATGTTCCGAATCCACAGCTTCCTGATGATATAAAATTGAACCAGATCGGTCAGAACGTTTCCGATGCAAAAGGCGAATTGACTTTGAAGGGCTATAAAAAAGTGAATGAAACAGTGAATGTTGGCCCGATCGAGGTTAAAGTCAAAGAAATGAAAGTGATGCATGCCACTCCGGATTACAGCATGATTGATTTCTTCCACGGCTATACGCATGATGAGGATTTCGATATCGTAAAAATGAACGTGGAAATTAAAAACAATTCGGATAAAAAAATCAAGTTTTCCCCAGTTGCCTTCCTTGAAACGAACAGTGGAGAACATCTGACATGGGAAGATGATATCTACTTGGAAGAACTTTCTGGTGAAATAGAAGGAAACGGTTCAAAAAGCGGAAACATTGGTTTCATTGTAAATGATGGGAACATAAAGGGCATATCCTTCATGACAAGCGATGCGGTGGATGAAGAAGAGAAAGTCCTTGCAAAAGGCAAGCCAGCTGAATTCGCTTTTTAAAGAATATGTATAAATGCCTTGGAAAAATAAAATACTAGAACAAGTGATGGGGATTACTATCACTGAACGGAATATCCAAATCCTAATGATGAGGTGACACAGAATGAGCTATAAAGATCAATTAGATCCACATTCTCAAAAGTTTCACCATAATTGGACAAGACCTAAGCGTTCAAAATCTCAAGTTAATGGTCATACGCAAGAATCACAAACGAACATTATACTAAGAAGCAATGCAAAGGCTCACAGGTGGTAACGGATATTTCCGACAAAGAAGGAGGCTCCCAGCGAGTCTTCTTCTTTATATTTAATCCAGAAAACAGATCAAGGCATACATGGCTTTTCACTCATAATTATGATACCATTTACCTTTAAGATTGAAGTGATGAGCTTGGCGTGAAACTGGAGTTTCGATTCCGATTGAAAGTTTCACTTTATACAAATAGAGGACGTGAATTGTAATGATTAAAATTGAAATCCCTGCAGCGGATATAAGCATCAAACAAAGAAAGCAAGTTATAGAAGGAGACGAACCTGTCATTCCTGAAATTTACGGGTTTATCGATTTTCATTTGATTCCCCGTGATAAAGGAGGCATCATCTTGTTTTACAATGAGAATGATGAACTGATTTTTGTCGGTAAGGCCCGTAAATTAAGACCAAGGGTCAAGAAGCATTTCGAGGATAATGTTTCTCCGATTAAAGAGCATCGTAATGAAGTCAAGAAAATTGACATTCTTTTAGTCGAAGACGCTATGGAACGTGAAATCTATGAAACGTACATGATCAATAAGCTTCATGCTAAATACAATGTCGACAAAGTGTTTTATAAATAAGAAGTACCTATGAAAAGCTGACTGCATATGCACTCAGCTTTTTTTGTGTGCAAACTTAAGTTTACATATGTCCAAAAATAATTTCATACATTTACAGCTGCTACATGCTAGGTTAACATTGTTGGTTTATATTTAGAGTATTCCAATACATTCTCAGGAGGAAGCTATTGAAGAAAATACTTTGTAAAAAGGTGTTAGTTATCTCGATCGGGACAGTGATTGCCTTTGGGAATTTAACGTGGTCCGTGTCACAAGCCTCAAAATTGGCGAAACAGAGAGAAATTGAAACTTTTGAACAAAAGACAGTAAAATCTTCAGGGTGGGAAATGGCGGAATAAGCATAGTGACGAATGATTTTTTTCTCGAATTGCAACAAAGAAAAAGAAAAATGTATTGGAAAATGAAACGTTGTGGATGATCAGCAGCTTGTCAAAAATACATTAAATGATATAACTCAATGGAGGTTCTTTACACAAGATGTTATGTGTGATTGGGCTTCCTTTTAATTTTTGTTTTAAGTTTCATGAAGAATGTCAGCACCGTTCATTTATCTGTGATTACATTTGTCAGCAAAAGTATTCGGAGGAATTTTAAAAAAGCTTGCAAATAGTAATGATTACGTTTTATTATTAAAGGGTGTTTTTACTTGCGAGATAGCTTCGGCATTTAAATCGTAATGATTTTGATTTACGGTAAGGTATTAGGTAAAGGAGTGGGAAGTGATGGAGATGAAGAAAATTCCGGTTACGGTATTGAGTGGATACCTTGGTGCGGGAAAGACGACGCTTTTGAATCATATTCTTGAAAATCGGAATGATCTGAAGGTTGCCGTCATCGTTAATGATATGAGTGAAATCAATATTGATGCTTCGTTGGTCAAGCAGGGAGGATTTACCCGGACGGATGAAAAACTGGTGGAAATGCAGAATGGCTGCATTTGCTGTACGCTTCGTGAGGATTTGATGATTGAAGTGGAGAAATTGGCGAAACAAGGGGACATTGATTACATCGTGATTGAATCGACTGGGATAAGTGAACCGGTACCTGTAGCTCAAACCTTCTCGTATGTTGATGAAAGCATGGGAATTGATTTAGGGGAATATTGCCGGCTCGATACGATGGTTACCGTTGTTGATGGGTATAACTTTTGGCAAGACTTCACTTCAGGAGAAACACTTATTGACAGGATGCAGGCAACTGATGCTGCGGATGGCAGGGAAGTGGTCGATTTATTAATAGATCAGATAGAGTTTGCCAATGTCATCCTGTTGAATAAAATCGATCTAATTGATGCTGATGCCGTTGAGGAATTGAAAGCGGTTCTTCAAAAAATGAATGCCGATGCGAGGATCATCGAAACAAACCATTCCAAGGTGCCGCTAAAGGAGGTATTGAATACACATTTATTTGATTTTGAAAAGGCAAGCCAAGGAGCCGGCTGGATAAAGGAATTGAATGAAGAGCATATTCCGGAGACCCTGGAGTACGGGATTTCTTCCTTCGTTTACAGAAGGAAAATACCCTTTCATCCCGAGAGGCTGATGGAGTGGTTGGAGAACTGGCCCGTACAAGTGGTGAGGGCAAAGGGCTTCCTTTGGCTGGCAACGAGAAATGATACGGCAGGCTTGCTATCGCAGGCAGGACCGTCATTAACTTTACAAGCAGCCGGTAAATGGATTGCAGCATACCCTGAGGAAGAACAGCGCCGAATTTTAAAGGAGGCACCTGAATTATTGGAACGGTGGGATGCAGTATACGGTGACAGGATGACGGAGCTGGTGATGATTGGCATTCAAATGAATCAACAGGAAATCGAAACTGAATTAGATCAATGCTTATTGACGGAAACTGAGTTGCAGCAGGATTGGTCTCTGTACGAAGATCGATTGCCTGCATTCACGGAAATCGTTCATTAAAAAACTTTAGGAGGAAACAAAAATGAGAGTGAACATTACTTTAGCATGCACAGAAACAGGGGACCGAAATTATATCACGACGAAAAACAAGCGGAATAATCCAGATAGGATCGAATTGAAAAAGTACTGCCCGCGATTGAAGAAACACACGCTTCACCGTGAAACGAAGTAATTTTAAGGTTTAAATCGGAATGATTATGTTTTATTGAAAAGAATGGATGTAAAAGGTGGGAAGTTCATGTTGGAATGGATCATAATTGGCGGAGGCATTCAAGGAATGACGATGGCTGCATTTTTACTTAAGTCAGGAAAAACGAGGGTGGACCAGCTGGCGATTGTCGATAGAAATGAAGAACCATTGGCAAGATGGAAGCATTGTACGGAAGTCATTTCAATGCCATATTTACGTTCTCCATCCGTACACCATCTGGATGTGAATCCCTTCAGCCTGCAGAAATATGTGGAGAAGGCAGACTGGAAAAATAACTTTTACGGCCAATATAAGCGGCCATCCTTAAAATCCTTCAATGAACATTGTGTTCACTTGGCTGATGATTTATCCATTAAGCAGGCATGGGTGCAAGGGGAAGTCATCTCTGCCTGCAAAACGGGACAGAGCTGGGAAATCCAATTGCAGAACAAGCAACGGCTTGTGGGACAAAAACTTGTGATTTCAATTGGTATTGGCGAACAGCCTTATTGGCCTGATTGGGCACAGCAATTCAAACAAGAGCATGGTGGTCCCATTTACCACATATTCGATGAAAATATTCCGGATCTGACACAATTGCAGGGGCCCATCACGATCATTGGGGGCGGCATATCTTCTGTCCATCTAGCTTTAAAGCTAAGTAAAATCTATCCCCATGATGTAACGGTTCTGAAGCGGCATCATTTTAGAATTCATGATTTCGACAGTGATCCTGGTTGGTTGGGGCCGAAAAAACAGCGACCTTTCCGTGCTATAACCAGCTATCAAAAAAGACGCGAGACCATTGTCCAGGCCCGTAATAAGGGATCCATCCCACCTGACTTACATAAAGCGTGTATGAATCAGGTTAAACAGGGATTATTGCGTGTAATGGATGTTGAGGTGATAAGCGCTGTGTGGAGGGACGGGCGTATCAGCCTCAGGGATAAAAACGAAAAGGTCATTCAAGAAACGGGGACGATCCTTTTAGCGACCGGCTTTAAGTCATCGATGCCAGGGAAGGATTGGCTGACGCCAGTCATCCGGTCGCATGATTTACGCTGCGCGGAATGTGGTTATCCAATCATTTCGCAGTCGTTGCAGTGGGGACCTGGTTTATATGTCACGGGTGCATTGGCTGAACTTGAAATGGGACCGATATCCAGGAATATATCGGGGGCAAGACAGGCAGCGGAACGAATTGTCAATAGTTTATAGATTTTCATAAATTCAAGATCTTAAAAAAGGAGAATATAAATGGCGAAAAAATCCAAGGTGATAAAAGCACAAAAACAGTTGGCAATGGTCGAAAAGTATGCAGAACTTAGAAAGGAATTGAAAGAGAAAGGGGATTATGCCGCATTGGCCAAACTCCCTCGCGATTCCTCGCCGACAAGGGTCCACAATCGTTGTGGAGTAACGGGGAGGCCACGTGGATATATGCGCAAATTCAACATGTCACGTATCGTTTTTAGGGAACTTGCTCATAAAGGGCAACTGCCGGGTATCAAAAAGTCAAGCTGGTGAAGCGGGGAGTGTCAAATCATTCGTCAGAAAAGGAGCCCTTGTTAAAAACAAGGGCTCCTTTATCATTATAAAGTAGTGATGCTTACTTGACTGCTTTTAATGCTTGTTCAGATATATAGAAGTCTTTTCCGTTGTAAACGGTGATGGCATTTATTTCTTTTTGTTTAGTGGATTTAGGAGTATTGCTGATCACGATATTCTTATTTGCAGGCAACTCTATTTTTTGCTGCCCCTTTTTCGCTACGAAAACCGGGTTATTTGGGTCAGACACATCAATACGGGTTGAATATCCTTTTTTCTCAAAGGATTCTTTAGCATTCATGTATAGTTTGTTCGATAACTTTTGTAAATCAAAGCCCATGAATTCGGCCATTTTTTTAGCAAGGTCTGTATTCTCCACTAATCCAGTCGGTTTTGAAGGGCCATAAGAATACAGGAATACGTCTTCCCCTGTATGACCGCCTGTTGTAAAGCCAATGTTGGCACGGTTAGCAAGCAGCTTTGTCATTTCAGCACCTACGTTTTTAGAAGAGGTAAGTTTTGCTGTTTCTTCAGAAGTCAGATCATCAAGTCCATATAGTGCTGCAACTTCTTTTAGATTGGAATGATCTGGTTTCAACTTACTTAAGGCTCCTTCAACAGTCATCTTCGCTTTCTTTAATGGATCGATATAAGCTGATACGGGTGTTTCCGGGTATGAGGAGTTCGTGTTTACGTTACCCATTGTAATCCCGCTGTTCCCATGGTCCGTTACAGCAATGACCATAGTGTTTCCGTCATTTTTTGCAAACTTAAGGGCTTCGTTTACTGCATCATCAAAAGCTAAAGTATCACTAATCATTCCGATCGTGTCGTTTCCGTGAGCAGCCCAGTCAATCTTGCTTCCTTCAACAAATAAGAAGAAGCCATCTTTATCTTTTTTCAAGGTTTTAAGGGCTTTATTGGTCATTTCGGCTAAAGTGGGCTCACTTGGCTTTGTTGTTTCACGATCTAAATCATATGCTAGGGCACTTGGTGCAAAGCTTCCCCAAATTTTATTCGATTTAGAGTTTAATAGCTCGTCACGGGATTCAACAAAATCATATTTGTCTTTATCGAGCACTTCCAAAAGGTTTTCTCCATCAATTCTTGCATTTTTTGTTTTACCTGGTAAAAGGGATTCTTTACCCCCTCCCAATACGACGTCAATCCCCTGATAAACCTGCTGTTCCGCAATATCCCCATAATTGCTTCGATGTGTCACGTGAGCGGAGAAGCCTGCAGGTGTAGCATGCTGGATTTCAGATGTAGAAATGATGCCAGTAGCCTTTCCGGCTTGTTTTGCACCCTCCAAAACGTTAGCTACTGGTTTATGGGCATTTTTCGTATTAACCGGATCGAGCCCTGGAGAATTAACGATGGATGGAAGGACACCGACAAATTTATCATTTGATTTATTTCCTGTCGCAAGGGCTGTCGCTGCAGGAGCTGAGTCCGTAATGGCCGATTCAGCTGAGTATGTACGCATGCCGCCAGACAGGATTTCGTCCATGGCTAGATTATCGCCTTTATACCACCTTGAAAGGGTTGTGGCTCCAGTGCTTGTCCCGTCCATCACCATCATGATGACGTTTGTTGGTTCTTTTTTCTTATCCTTTGCCTGAACATCTTCCTTCATGGTTGAAATGCCTAGTGATGATATGGCTACCGCTCCCGCTAACGTAATTCCTGCTACCTTTTTGCTCATTTTCCCCAAAATGCTTACCTCCAAAAATATAATTATTACATCTTAGGATAAATGCAGTGTATTAAGAAATTACTTCATTTAAGTAAAGAAATGGTCTTTATTTGTAAAAATTGTTAAACATTGACGAAGCGGCTTGTAAAGTGAACGTTAAAAAAGCAGAAGTCTTTAAGAATCTGCTTTTTACCTTTGGAAAAATTCAATCCACTCTTTTTCCGGTCCATATACGTAGAAATAGCGATAACCATTTGGAAGGGTGACTATCTCTTCATCAATCAGCTCAGTGTTATCCAAGTTTTTGATCCGGGCGTATTCTTCTTCGATATCATCCACGGTAATGGCAAAATGGTGGATCGTTGCCTCGGATGGCAGTGTGTCACTATATCCCTGAATCAACTCTATTTCTGTTTCGTCCGACTCTTCGTATCCCAGAAATGCCAGTTCGATTACCCCATTAGTATGTGTCATCCGTGCTTTTAATTTTAAATCCAGCACATCTTGATAAAAGGCGATGGACTTTTCAAGATCTTTTACAACGACGCCAATGTGATCGACCCTTTTCACAGCCAAGAAATCTTCCTCCTTCATAAGTCCGGATGCAAATTGCTAATATTAGTATATATAAGATTATTCGAAATTAAATTACATTTTTATAGCCGTTTTTAGATAATTTTTTAAATGATGTTAATTAAGGGAAAGTATTGGTGAATAATAAAAAAATGATAAATGGCTTATGGGATAATATTTTTCTGGATTCTTTTCTTGTAAAGAAAGGCATTCATCATTTTCTAGGGCAAAAATTTGTTTCTAAATGGAATAGCCGATATACTTATTGAAACAACTCCATTATTAATGGATAGGAAAGGAGAGGTAGTATGGGAAAAATTCGTGAAGGTGAAGTTTTCACCCTTACCGATGACAGCGATGAAGGCCATGAAGTTGAGGTTTTAGGATCATTGGATGTAGAAGGAACGGAATATGTAGCAGTAGGTTTGCTTGAAGATATTGAAGAGGATACAGATGAAGATATCGATATTTTCTTTTTCAGGGTCGAAGGTGAAGGTGAACTGCTCGATATCGAATCGGATGAAGAATTCGAAAAGGTATCATTGGCGTTTGAAGCGGCATTTGAAGCGAAAGAATGACAAGATAAAAGGCGGCACATTATGTGTCGCCTTTTTTTATGTATAAAGAAAGTATTAGCCCCGCCTTCGCCAAATACCATGATAGCCACGCGTGCTATCCAGCCTTACTTAAGTATAGGGTACTATTATTGATAGGACGTGTACGATATATGAATATTTTGTTAATAAACGGAGTATTTTTCCATATCCAAGACATAGGATAAAAATGGAGGTGATGGGATGGCCGTTGTTAAGCACACTGATGCCGATATTGCCTTATTGGCAAGATTGCTTAGGGCGGAAGGCGAGGGTGAAGGCGATCAAGGCATGTTGATGATCGGTAATGTAGGAGTCAATCGGATTAGGGCGAATTGTTCCGATTTCAAAGGATTGAGGACGATTCCAGATATGATTTATCAGGAGCATGCCTTTGAAGCTGTACAGAAGGGATATTTTTATCAGCGGGCAAGGGATAGGGAAAAAAGGCTTGCGCGCAGAAACGTAAATGGTGAAAGGCTATGGCCCTCTAAATTTAGCCTATGGTACTTCAGGCCGCCGGGAGATTGTCCGGCAACCTGGTATAATCAGCCCCTGGTTGGGCGTTTCAAGCTTCATTGCTTTTATGAACCAACAGGTACAGAATGCCCGAACATTTATAATACATTTTAAGGAGGAGGCTGAACCTTATGGAGGTTTGGCCTCTTTGTGCATCAGTCTTTAACTAGGAAAAATCATATGATAAAACTGGCAAATGATTTACTGATACTGTAAAATTGAGACTGTAAATTTCCGGATAAGAAAGGAATAAAAAAATTGATGAGTAAAAGGCTTATTAATTATGGACAAGGGCAAATGGGAATACAGCCGGAGGATAATACCGAGAAATTTAAATCTTTAATGGAGAACAACCCGGACGCCATTTCCATTGTTGATCTGGAAGGAAAGACCCTTCAAGTGAATGCAGCTTTTGAAGAGTTTTTCGGTTGGACGAATGATGAGCTCATTGGCATGCCATTTCCTATTATTCCTGATTTCTTGAAGGAATCAGTCAATGAATTGCATGACCAGATTAAGGCAGGGGTACAAAAGAAAGGCTTTGAAACGGTCAGGTTAAGGAAGGATGGCCAGTTAATCGATGTAAGCATCTCCCTGTTCAATATTCGGGATGATGAAAATGAGCCGTGCGCCCTGGTTTTCGTTTATCGGGATATCACGAATCAAAAACTTGCTGAAGCTGCCTTGAAGGAAAGTGAGCAAAGGTATCGCAGTTTAGTGGAGGTATCACCTGAAGCGATTTTTGTACATCGTAATGGGATCATCGAGTATATGAATCCCATGGGGGCGAAAATGCTTGGGATGGATAGTGTGGAGGATATTATCGGTAAATCGGTTTTTCAGTTCGTTCACCTGGAGTCCCGGGAAAGTGTACAAAAAAGAATCGATATCATGAGGGATGATCATCAGGCTGTTGGTTTACTGGAACAAAAATTCATTCGACTTGACGGACAAGTATTTTATGGAGAAACACTCGGTCTTCCGATTATTTATAAAGGTCAGCCGGCCATACAGGTATTCTGCAGGGATATTACCGAGCGTAAAAAGACCGATGAGCTGCTCTGTAAATCCAATATGTTATCAGCGGTAGGACAGATGGCTGCAGGCATCGCGCACGAATTAAGAAATCCATTAACTACGGTCAAAGGATTTTTACAATTATTAAGGGAAAATCCTGAGCAAAAGGACTATCTTGAAATGACGGTCAGCGAAGTTGAAAAGATCGAAACCCTGGCCAATGAATTTTTAAGTTTAGCAGAGCCTGAAGCGAAGGTTTGTGAATACATCCAGCTTAACGATATATTGGATAGTGTGATTACGTTAGCCGAGTTACAAGCGATATTGAATGATGTTGAATTCATCAAAGAATATAATACGGATTCGGCATCTGTCTTTGGCGAACCGAATCAGTTAAAACAAGTATTCACGAATGTAGTCAATAATGCGTTAGAAGCCATGCCGAATGGCGGCAAACTTCATATACAGTTACACCATGGAGGAGACTCTGCAATGATCCGATTCATTGATTCAGGCTGCGGAATCTCAAATGAGCGTATGCAGCACCTAGGGCAGCCATTTTATAGCACCTCTGAAAAAGGAACGGGGTTTGGGCTCATGGTCAGTACTAAAATCATCCATGAGCATAATGGGGAAATTCATTTCAGCAGCGAAGTGGGAGAAGGGACGATTGTAGAGATCAGACTCCCTATAAATGAAAGTTCACAATGAAAGTGACGAGAAGCCATGCTCTCGTCACTTTTTTGGTTTATAGCTTAACGATCGTTCTGCCTCTTGCTTCCCCTTTTAATAGGGTAGGAAGGACGTCAGGCAATTCATTAAGTGTAATTTCCTGTTGAACGAGCTGTTCTAAATGCTCGAGTTTAAAGTCGGTGGCAAGGCGATGCCATACTTTCAATCTTGTTTCCATCGGGCAATTGACCGAATCGATCCCAAGTAGATTAACCCCTCTTAGGATGAATGGAAAGACGGTGGCAGGAAGGCTTGTACCAGCTGTCAACCCACTGACCGCCACAGCTCCGCCATACTTGATTTGGCTAAGGACTGAAGCTAACGGTTCGCCGCCGACGGGATCTACCGCCCCGCTCCACTTCTGTTTGCCCAGTGCCCGCAGCTTGCCATCATATACTTCTTCACGCGATACGATGGTCGCCGCACCGATTTCCCTCAAATATTTATGTTCCGATTCTTTTCCTGTACTCGCCTCAACGGAATAGCCAAGTTTGGAAAGGATCGAGACTGCAAAACTGCCGACTCCGCCAGTTGCACCAGTGACAAGTACGCTCCCTTGCCCAGGGGTGAGGTTATTTTCTTCCAGTCGCAGAACCGATAAGGCTGCAGTGAAACCGGCCGTTCCGATGATCATGGCCTCTTTCATTGTAAGGCCATCAGGAAGCGGGACGATCCACTCTGCAGGAACACGGGCAAATTGACTATAGCCCCCTGATTGGGAAACGCCAATCCCGTAGGAGGTCGCAATGACTTCGTCTCCTTCTTTAAAGCGGGAATCCGCAGATGAAACGACAACACCAGCCATGTCGATTCCAGGAACGATCGGATAGCTGCTGACAATGTTTCCATTTGGAATTGCTGCAAGGCTGTCTTTATAGTTCACACCGGAATAATGAACACGGATGAGCACTTCGCCTTGAGGTAGATCATCTAGAGATAGTTGCTGAATGTTAACGGTGAATTGATCATCTTGCTTGTTCACGACCAATGCATCAAATTGCTGTATCATGGTTCGTTCCCCCTTAAAAATAATGATTCTACCCCATTATAAAAGAAAAAATATAGGAATGTATAATGATACAATTCGAAATAATAGCGCTCGCTTTTCTTTCTGCTTCTAAAAATGGTACTATTAGATTTGATTCAGTTCATATTAAAGGAGATGTTTAACATGGCTAAAAAAGGATACATACTTATGGAAAATGGAGAAAAAATCGAATTCGACCTTTTCCCGAACGAAGCACCGAACACAGTGGCTAACTTCGAAAACTTGGCTAACACAGGATTTTATAATGGCGTAGTCTTTCACCGTGTAATCCCTGGTTTCGTAAGCCAAGGCGGAGATCCAACAGGTACAGGTGCAGGCGGAAGCGGCAAGCAAATCAAATGTGAAACAGAAGGAAACCCTCATAAACATGAGGCAGGAAGCCTATCGATGGCACATGCCGGAAAAGACACAGGCTCAAGCCAATTCTTTATCGTGCATGAACCACAACCGCATCTTAACGGTGTTCACACAGTATTCGGTAAAGTGACATCTGGACTTGAAACAGCCAAAGCTATGAAAAATGGCGACAAAATGGAAAAAGTCGAAATTTTTGACGCTGAATGATGAAAGCGAAAAGAGGGGGCATTATGCTCCCTCTTTCTTTTTGCACTGTTCATGAGTGGAAACAGGGGAATGTAGAGTCATTTTGGCGTCATGCTTTCAGAGAAAAGATATTCGACCTCTGTCAAGGTTTCCGAATTGGCCCATAATCTTTTCGAGATTTCTTCATTATATAAGGAATCGATGATATCATCTTTTCTCGGAAAGCCTTTCCTGCTCTTTTTTCCATCCGGTCCGATATACTCCCCGCCTGTTAATGTAGGTTCCGTTGCGGCATAAAGGGTAGGCAATGCTCCCATACTCGCCGGCTGGGTGATGGTTTTCGAAAGAAAATGCACGAATCTATTTACGGGTTTGCCAGATCCGCGAGACATGAGATTAGTATGGGAAAGGCCCGGATGACAGGCGATGCTGATCGGGTTTGCATCATGCTGGTTGAATTTATTCTGTAATTCGCGGGCGAAGAGTAGATTCGCCAGCTTGCTTTGCCCATAGTATTTCATTGGTTTATAACCGCTTTCACCATTTAGGTTTTCGAAGTCTATATATCCATTGATGGCGGCCAAGCTGCTCAATGTGACCACACGCGATCTTGGCGTAGAAAGAATACGCGGAAGAAGGAGGCCTGTCAAAGCAAAATGACCGAGATGATTGCTGCCGAATTGCAGCTCGAAACCATCTTTCGTCTTACTGTATGGCGGAATCATCACACCTGCGTTATTGATGAGGACGGACAGAGAGTCATAGTTTTCCTGAAAGGAATCAGCAAAATGCCGAATACTGCTTAAATCACTTAAATCCAGCTGCATCACGTGTACATTCGCCTTAGGATGGACCGATAAGATTCTATCGACTGCCTTTTCACCTTTTGAAGCATTCCGGACTGCAAGGATGATCTCTGCCCCCTTACCGGCCAGTGCAAAAGCCGTTTCGAAGCCAATTCCACTATTTGCACCAGTAATCACAATGGTTTGCCCCGATACATCTGCCATTTCTTCGCCATTCCACTTTTCACTCATCCAATCACACCTTCCCACACGGTCTATACCTATCATATACCCAAATAATTCCTATATGTCACATTCTGTAGCGGGAACATGTGCCTGTATTCTATTTTTTAAAAAAGCTCTTTTTGTTAAGATTGTTGTTTTTAAAACGAAACGATTTAAGGTTGATTGGAGCGGAAGTGCGAGACTTCTGCGGGAGCAGCGGGACAGGTGAGACCCCACAGGCGTTCACGCCGAGGAGGCTCACCGCCCGCCCCGCGGAAAGCGAGCAATGGAGGGCAAATC